>NZ_JBOKRY010000006.1:0-125060 GCF_051972595.1 Simiaoa sp.
GTGTGAGCAAGCTCCCACCGAGGTATTCCGTTCTATTTTTGCATGGCTCGTAACTTTCAAGTTAGTTGAATGTCGCCCGGATGACTTTGCTGTCTTCCCAAGCGATATATCAAAGCAAAAAAGGCATACTCACGTATGCCCTTTCTAAATAATCCGTTATAATTAAGCGTTCATCTGAGCGGCAACTTCTGCTGCGAAGTCCTCGTTCTTCTTCTCCATGCCTTCTCCAACTTCGAAACGAACAACCTTAGCGATGGTCAGAGCCTTATTAACGCTCTCTAAATACTTAGCTACGGTCTGCTTGCCGTCCTCAGCCTTAACATAGGTCTGATCTAACAGGCAGATCTCCTTCAGCTGCTTGGATACACGACCGTCTGCCAGACCCTTGAAGATCTTATCAGATACGATAGCGTCCTTGTCAGCCATAGCCAGCTCAGCCAGAGCAGCAGCTGCTTCCTTGGAGAGGAAGTTGAACAGGTAGTTCATGTTGCTCTTCTTCTCTTCGTAGATAGCCTTATCCTCATCGCTCCATGCGGAACTATTCATAGCCTTATCGATCAGCTTGTTCAGGATAGGCTTGGGCAGAGATGCAGGATCGTTCAGAGCTGCGTCAACAGTGATCTCCTGTAACTTAGCCAGTTCTTCTGCGGAAATATCATTTCTGCTGATGTAGGTAGGATTCATAGCTGCTACCTGCATAGCGATGTTGGTCAGCGCTTCTCTTGCTGCGTCATCGGATGCACCGTTAGCTGCAACGATAACACCGATACGTCCGCCACCGTGAATGTAGGATACTGCTACATCTCCGGATACCTTCTCGAAACGACGGATGGACAGCTTCTCACCGATAGTAGCGGTCTTCTCTACCAGAGCTTCCTTAACGGTTGCACCTTCGAAAGGAGCAGCCAACAGTGCCTCGATATCTTCGCCATCCTTGCCACCCTGTAAATCAGATGCCAGAGCAGCTGCATTAACAGCCTCTACAAAAGAAGTAAAGGTCTCGTTCTTTGCAACGAAGTCGGTTTCAGAGTTAACTTCGATAACGCAGGCGGTCTTGCCGTCTGCGGAGATTGCTGCACGTGCAACGCCTTCTGCTGCGATACGGCTTGCCTTCTTCTCAGCTTTAGCCTGTCCGTTCTTTCTCAGGAACTCAACAGCTGCGTCCATATCTCCATTTGTCTCGTTCAGAGCCTTCTTACAATCCATCATACCAGCGCCGGTCATTTCACGGAGCTCTTTTACCATAGATGCGGTAATTGCCATTTTTTTATCCTCTCTTCTTAATTAATATATTATCCTCAAGAACCCAGACCGTAATGACAGGCATCGCAATCTGGGTTCCTATGCTTCTCTTATGGAATCGGATTATTCAGCGTCAGCTGCAACCTCTTCGATATCCTCTGCTTCGGTAGCTACATCAGCATCGCTGTATACAGCCTCGCCCTGCTTAGCTTCGATGACAGCGTCAGCCATCTTGGAAACGATCAGCTTAACGGCTCTGATCGCATCATCGTTACCGGGGATGATGTAATCCAGCTCTTCGGGATCACAGTTGGTATCGCCGATACCGATCAGAGTGATGCCCAGTGCATGAGCCTCCTGTACACAAATTCTTTCCTTCTTAGGAT
Organism: Simiaoa sp.; assembly: GCF_051972595.1. NCBI lineage: Bacteria > Bacillati > Bacillota > Clostridia > Lachnospirales > Lachnospiraceae > Simiaoa > Simiaoa sp. Next base: position 1,629 of record NZ_JBOKRY010000006.1, read on the forward strand.
CTACAACAAAGATAGCATCGGGAACTCTGGTCATGTTCTTGATACCGCCCAGGTTCTTCTCCAGCTTCTCCCATTCTTTCTTTAACTGAATAACTTCCTTCTTAGGCAGTACATCGAAAGTACCGTCCTGAGACATGGTCTCGATTGCGTGCAGTCTTGCGATACGGGACTGGATGGTTCTGAAGTTGGTCAGCATACCACCTAACCATCTCTCGTTTACATAGTACATACCGCAACGCTCAGCCTCAACCTTTACAGCGTCCTGTGCCTGCTTCTTGGTACCAACGAACAGAATGGTGCCGCCCTGTGCAGCGATCTCAGATACTGCCTTGTAAGCCTCATCAACCTTAACTACAGACTTCTGCAGATCGATGATGTGGATACCGTTTCTCTCGGTGAAGATGTAAGGAGCCATCTTAGGGTTCCATCTTCTGGTCTGATGTCCAAAATGAACACCTGCTTCAAGTAACTGTTTCATAGAAATAACGCTCATGTCTTTACCTCCGTTTGGTTAAAATCTTCCGCTTTTCTTTTCTGCCGGGACGCGTTAAGAACCCGGTTAGCTCTGACAAAGACTTCTGTAAAAACAGTAAGCACCATCGTCAAATCGAAAGGCGTGTTTTTTGTCACAACAGTGCGATTATAACATAGGAAAACCCCTGTGGCAAGGGGTTTTTAATGTTTTCCTGTGATTATTTTGGCAATTTCTTCTTCCGAAGTCCCGGGAGCTATTTCATAGATGCCGGGATTGATGCTGCGACTGTATCCGTTATTACATAAATAATTGTCAAATGCTTTCGCATTCTCCACCAGACCTGCCTCATAGAGCACTCTGCTGACACTTCCGGAATCGGAGCCTTTCTTAATAGTAATGGTTGTCTGTGACTGTTCCGGTGCTGTGATTAATTCAGGCTCTTTTGTTGCCTCAGGCTTTGTCGTCATTTCCGGCTCTGCGGTTGCCTCAGGCTTTGTCGTCATTTCCGGCTCTGCGGTTGCCTCAGGCTCTGTCGTTGTTTCAGGCTCTGCGGTTGCCTCACGCTCTGTCATTGTTTCAGACTCTTCTGTCACTTCAGGCTCCATCGTTGTCTGCGGCTGTGCACTGTTTTGTAGTGCCGCCAGGGTCAGTTCGCTGCTGTCCACCATCCCCAGCTCCGAAGCCCTCTCTCTGATCTGCTCATCTGTCAGTGTCTGCGCCTCTTGTCCTTGTCTACCGGAAAAACTGATTCCTAAAATCAGTGCTGTTACAGCCATTCCTATCCCGAGACCGCGCAGATAATATTTTAACTTCATTATTGTATTTCTCCGTCCTTATCCTTGCTTCGCACGATTCTTATCAGGCCTTGTACAGGTCGATCACAAGCTTTACCTCTCCGACACCCAGTCCCAGTTCTTTGGCAATTGCCACTGTGGATTTGCCCTGTTTGTGCATTTCAAGGATCTTCTCGTTATTGTTCTGTCCCTCCTGCACCGTCTCTCCCATAAATCCGATCTCTGGAGAATTCTCCGGCTGTATAAGAGTTTCTGTCTGGAAAGCATCCGCTGTTTTCTCCTCCGCCACCGTCCCGGCGGTCTTATCTGTGGCGGTCTTCTCTGCGGCTGCTTTATTTTCCGCCGTTTTATTCTCCAGCGTTTTATTTTCCGCCGCTTTGACCGCTTTATCCATTTTGGATACGGTGTCCTTGATATTTGCATGCTTGCTGTTCAGCATATCATATAAGAACATTGCTTCTTCATGATTTTTATGAATCTCCTGTAATACCGTGTCGGAATATTCATTAACTGCCATGATCTTCTCATTGGTCAGACGTTCCAGAGCGCGTTCTGCTTTCTCTATCGCGTCCTCAGAGGTCTCTCCCATTTTGTCCTGCATTTTACTGCGGACGTTATTCATTTCCTCTTCCACCAGACCGTGGATCTCTTCTTTTGCTGCTTTTTGATCGATTCCTGTGTTTTTTTCCCCGCCAAGCGGCAAAAAGAAACTTCCTGTAAATATTATGACTCCCGCAATCAGCAGGACGATCTCCAAAATACCCATGTTACTTGTTTTTCCTTTGCATTGTCAGATCTTAATATCAAATCCCTGATGCTCTTTTTTCACCACAACACCATCTTCCGGCTGCTTTTTGCGGCGTTTGCCGCCGTTGCCCGCATACTCGTTATTTCCCTTTTCTTTGGCGTCGTATTGTCCGGTGTACCAGTCCGCATTGTCACTGCTGTGCACCTCTTTGGTGAGCTGCTCTGTGTGCTTCTGCGTCTGCTGTCCCAGAGTCATCTGTTGGAATGCCCCCTTGTTGTCTTCATTCTGCTTCATCACAGTATAATCCTGTGTCCGGGGGATCGAAGCAATCTCTAAAGAGCCAAATGCCATATCTATGCCTCTTTTCTGTGAACTCTTACAGGGGAGTGGACTTCACATCACCGTCAATACGTTCAAAACGACAATAATGATAAGTGCTCTTCACCTGCATGGAAGAGTCTCCGATAATGATCGTAGTGCCGGGATATACCTCTCCTTTTACCAATACCATTGCTCTGTCCTGGGGATTGAATTCCAGCTGCAGCTCCTGCATTCGGCGGTTCTTCTCTTCCAGACTCTTTTTCTGTGTCTCCAATATAGCTGCAGAGTTCCGGATATAATTGATCTGATCCGGTGTAAAACAGACCCCTTTGCTCTTTTTTTCCGCAAAGCTGGTCAGAATCGGCTGAATGCCCCGGATGGTTTTAACAATCTCGGAGACTTCCTTCTGAAGTCTCATATATTCTGCCTTTTTCTCGGGATCCACACCTACTTCCACCACCGTAGGTGCACCCAGGGTCGCTCCTAAGGTCTTCACCTCGATCTTCTGTCCGGCACGTACATGTCCGCCGGTGATGAATCCTCTCTTACCGGTTACCTGAATCTCCGTAGATGCCGTCACATTGCTGTGCAGGATGGATTCGGTACTGACATATCCTCCGGCTGTTGCTGTGGAATTCTCCAAAAACTTCGCCACAATATTGCCGCCGGCTTTCAATATTCCCTTGGACATGCCGTTCATGCCTCTTGCAATGATAATGTTGCCGCCGGCCTCGATATGCGCGCCTTCCACGACACCGCTGATGATCACGTTGCCACCCGCCCGGATGACAAAATTGGATGACACATTGCCCCTGACCTGTACACTTCCTTCAAAATCAATATTACCGGTAGACAGATCCACATTTTCCACTTCGTAGACATCGGATACAAAAACCTTGCCTTCTACCAGGGATACATGTCCGTCTACCATGGAAGTGATCCTCCTGCGGTCTTCGGAGATCTCAATGTTATGGCCAAATTCCAGATGCGCCTTTTTCACCTGTCTCGGCTTTATCTTAGTGCCCTGTACCGTGGTCCCGTACTCACCCTCATCCTCCGGGATGATTTCCGCCAAAAGCTGCCCCTTCTTGCAAGGGTTGATCATATTCAGGTGGAAATAGTCCACCGTTCCGTCATCTTTTAAGGTTGGTCTGGCATGAACATCGGTGTTGAAATAATACTTAATATATGCGTCCGTTCCGTGTCTGGGTTCTTTTCCTTTTGCCACCACCAGATCTGTGCAATAGATTCCCTCAGACATAAAGTGATCCTGCAGAACACTCATCTGGATTCCATAGACTATGTTCCGGAATCTCAGATCTTTGATCACACCGTCCATAGTCGCTCTTTTCCCGGTTTGTGATGCAGGATAAAAGCGTAAGGTGACCTGCATGTTATCCTCAGCGACTTCGATACTGTAGGTCTCCTCCAGTTCCGGGCAATCTTTTCTCTCTAAAAAGCAGACAGTATCTTCACCGTCTAAAATTGCTTTTTTGATCACCACGGGATCGTAAGGCACCGATTCTCTGTCCAGGTATAAGAGAACCTCCTGAAGGTCTATGCCACTGCCCCCGTCCTTTGGCTGTACGAGCCGCAGTCCATAGCCTCCAGGGGCTTTTACTATCTGAAAATATCCGTTCTGCATATGCCTTTCCTCTGCCTTTCCTTCCTGCATTCTGTGCAGATCAATCAGGTTCTATAAAAGTCCCATGTAGTTCCCCATTTTGGTCTTCATCTTCTGTAAAGCACGGGTATGCAGCTGTGATACCCTCGATTCCGATACTTCCAGAATATTACTGATCTCTTTCAGCGTAAGATCCTCATAATAATATAAAGTAACTACTTTTTTCTCTTTTTCTGTCAAAAGCTCCAGTGCTTCTCCGAGTACTTTGGTCAGTTCTTCTTTTTCTATGCTCTCTTCCGGACTGTCAAATCGTGCCGTCGTATGTCTGCTGTAATCCTGTGAGACATCACTGCCCTGTTCCATGTATTCGTTTAAGGATACTAACCCTGTGACTTTCATCTGGGACTGCCAATCCAGGTATTCCTCGGAGGATATTCCCAATCCCTGTGCTATATCTTCGTCTGTTGCAGTGCGTCCGGTAGTCTGCTCCACTTCCTTGATGACAGCATCGATTTTTTTCTGCCGCTGTCTGATCGTCCGGGGGATCCAGTCCATTTTTCGGATCTGGTCAAGAATCGCGCCCCGGATGCGCAGACTGGCATAGGTCTCGAACTTTACTTCCTTCATACAATCGAACTTGTCGATAGCATCGATCAGTCCAAAGATACCATAACTTACCAGATCTTCATAATCTACGTTGTATCCCAGGTACATACTCAGTCTTCCGGCTACCACTTTCACGAGCGGAGCATATTCCAGTATCAGCTGTTCCCTGGTCTCCGGTCGCTTATTAGCAGCATATTCTTCTAATAACCTTTTCTTACCGGTTTCATCCATTCGATTCGCTTACACCCTTCTGCCCTGCGTCTTCTTCCGTCGCAGCTGCTTCTTCCGCCTTCGCTTCCTGCTCCTGCTTTTCCTTCTCCTCGTTCTGTCTGTCAAATCGGTCCAACAACAGACGAATCGCACTTCCCAGGCAATAGAATAAAAGCATCACCGCAAAAAGCGCCACCAGGCTTGCCAGCACTGAGTATGATCTTACTAATGTAATGATACAGGTGCATGCACCCGCGATCAGCATCAGAAGCAATGGCATGTTCTTTCTGTTCATAATCTTCTTCCCATCTAAACCCTGTCAGATCACCGATTCATCTCTTCCCACAGCACGGATATGAAATTCTCCGGTCTCAGGATAGAAGGTTACGGTTCTTCCGTAGTTTTTACCTGTATCTTCCGCAAGAATGGGGATACTGATCTCTTTCAGCTTTTTCTTGACCGCTTCTACGTTGCGTTCCCCCACCTGCATCATATCGTTACGTCCCTGGAATGTGAACATGGTGGCGCCGCCGGCGATCTTGGCAACCATTCTTGCTTTCCTCGCACCGAGCTTTTCCATCTGCCTGACCAGTTCGTCGATTCCTGTATCTGCAAATTTTGCGATATTCTGGTTACTGTTGCGGATCGTAGTGCTGTCCGGCAGCATAATATGTGCCAGACCGCCTATTTTCGTCACCGGATCGCGGATTGCTATTCCCACGCAGGATCCGAGTCCCAAAGTAGTCACTCCGTCAGGACTTACGCAGGTCTTCAGATCCGCCATTCCTACTTTAATTATCTCGCTCATTCTGCTCCCCTTCTTCTGCTTCTGCCTTCCTTATTCCACCGATATTCCCAAAGATGACAGGATCTTGGGATAGGATTCAATATCAGGAACCAGAATGAAATAACCGTCAATCTCTACCTCATCATAGAACTGTGACTGAATGAGTAAAATCTTATCTCCCAATGTTCCGAATTCAATGGCGGGCACACTTAAGATCGCACCTGCCATATCCAGAGTCAGAGAGGGAGGAGTTGGGATGATCGTCAGATTCGTCAGCATAGACAGGGAATTCAGATAGGCACCTGTAATAATGTTGCCGATCTCCTTCATGGCAGAAAATTCAATCTCCGAAAATCCATCCTGCTGTACCATGTCCCCCATAATCTTATGGAGAAGATGTTTTGCACTGTTCTGCTCTACCAAAAACATCATGCTGCCGGTAATGTCACCTTCTACTCCTAAGAATACTCCGACCATTACCTGCTCTTCTCCGCCCATCATGGCTCCTACTTCGTTAAAATCCAAAAGTTTTACCTGCGGTACTTTCATGTCCACCTTGCAGTTAAGCATCTGGGAGAGTGCTGTCATAGCGTTGCCCGCTCCAATGTTGCCGATTTCCTTTAAAACATCCAGATATGTTTCCGAAACTTTTTCTAAACTCAGGTCTCCCATGGATCCATCTCCTTTATGCATTTTCCTCCAGTGTAATGGAATTCAGATCCAGTAAAGAGATCAGCTCCCCATTGTGTTTACCGACACCCGTGATGAAGCTTTTCTTGATTTCGCCGGTATTCTGAGACATTTTTTCAATCTGACTGGTGCCGAGAGTAACAACCTCCTTCACTTCGTCAACAATAATTCCTACGCTTCCCTGCTGTTCCTGCTTCAAAATAATGATTCTGGTAGCACGGGTCATTTCATCTGCCTCCAGTCCCATTTTCAGTCGAAGGCTCATAACGGGCAATACTTCTCCGCGGAGATTGATCACGCCCTTCAGATATGCAGGCACTTTGGGAACTCTGGTGATATGCTGCATTCTTACAATATTATCGATATAGCGGATATCAATGCCGTACTGTTCGTCTCCGAGACGGATCACAATATACTGGAAAAATTCCTCCTCAACCTTACGCTCGTCTCCGGCTTTTAATGTTTCTCTCATGCTAAGTTCTTCCATAACTGTCATCTCCCTCCTTACAGTAATGCATTGGCATCCAGGATCAGTGCTACCTCACCGTCTCCGAGGATCGTTGCGCCACTGATGAATTTGCACTGCTTGATGTATTTTCCAAGAGACTTGATAACGATCTCCTGCTGTCCGATCAGTTCGTCGATGACAAGACCTGCCATCTTGTCGCCCTTCTTGACGATAACAACGATCAGGTTGTCCTCCGGGGATCTTGTACTCTCGACATCCAGCACTTCTGTCAGACGGATCAGAGGGATTACAGTTCCTCTTAAATTGATGACCTCTTTATTCTCTACCAACTTGATGTCCTTCGGGGAGATATCTTCAATTGTCTGGATAGATCCCAGAGAGATTGCATACTTTTCTCCGCCTACGACTACCATCAGAGCCTGTATGATCGCAAGGGTTAACGGCAGACGGATCGTCCAGGTACTTCCCTCGCCCCACTTGGATTTCACTTCCACTTCACCGCTTAAGGATTCGATCTTGGACTTCACGACATCCAGTCCCACACCTCTTCCGGACACATCGGTTACCTTCTCGGAAGTAGAGAAGCCTGGCAGGAACAGCAGATTGATAATATCCTTCTCCGGCATGTTGGCTGCCTGCTCTGCGGTTACCAGATTGCGCTCGATTGCTTTATTCTTAACAGCTTCCACGTCAATACCGTTACCATCATCTCTTACTTCGATGACTACGTTATTGCCATCCTGATATGCATCCAGGAAAATAGATCCCTGCTCGGGCTTTCCACGCTGTGCACGCACTTCTGCGGACTCCAGACCATGATCGGCGGAGTTACGGAGCAGATGCATCAGGGGATCTCCGATCTCATCCACCACGGTACGATCCAGTTCAGTCTCTTCACCGGTCATATACAGTTCCATCTTCTTATCCAGCTTTTTGGACAGATCGCGGATCATTCTGGGGAACTTCACAACAACACTCTCAATAGGTACCATTCGTACCTTCATCACGGATTCGTGGAGATTCGTGGTAACATTCTCCAGGTATTCAATCTGCTCATTGAAAGCAGTATTGTTGCCATGGTCGCTGCTGGATGCCGATACCAGAGAGTTCTTTGCAATGATCAGTTCACTTACCAGATTCATCAGGGAATCCAGTTTTTCAATATCCACACGTACGGTACGGTTCACTACCGGCTTATTTGCAGGCTTCTTCTCCGGAGCCTTGGCTGCAGCCGCAGGTTTTTTCTCTTCCTTCTTAGGCTCTGCCTTGACTTCCGCTACGACTTCCTTTTTCTCCTCTACAGGTTCGGCTGTCTCTTCTTCGGAATGATAATTCTTCGTCTTCTCCAGCTCCAGAACACCACCGGTTACCTGTGCAATCTCGGATACGCTCTCGGCTGCCTTGATGATTTCATCCAGAGAATAATCGGATAATACGATCAGAGTGAAATCCTTATCGAATTTCTCATCTTCCACATCCTGTGCGCTGGGCATGGATACGATGATCTCACCTTTTTCTTCCACTGCCTTGAATACCAGAAAAGCTCTTGCTGCCTTCAGTATGCAGGTCTCCTGTACCACCACGTTGATTCCGTATACATTTTTGCCCTGCTTCATAGCTTCTCTGATCACACGGATCTGGCTGTCATCAAAAGCAATGTCATTCCATTTTTCAGTACCTTCTGTGCCGGCTTCCGCTGTGGGAGCTGCAGCTGCGGGTGCCTCTTCCTTTGCTGCGGGTGCTTCGGTCTTGCCGTCGTTTAAGATATCGTTCAGTGCTTTGATGAGGTTCTCGTTGTCATTGGTTCCCTCATCAGAGGTCTCCTGAATATTATTCTTGTATTCCTCCAAAGCATCCAGGCACTGGAACAATACATCGATCATCTCCGGCTTTACTTTAATGTTGCCGTTACGTACTTCCGAGAACACATTTTCCATATCATGAGTCAGATTCTGCATGCGCTTGTAACCCATAGTTCCCGCCATTCCTTTCAGGGAATGTGCCGCACGGAATATCTCATTGATATTGTCCATGTTCTCAGGGTCTGACTCCAGTTCCAGAATCTGTGTGTTCAGGTTCTGCAGATGTTCATTTGTTTCATCCAGAAAAATTTCAAGATATTGGCTTACGTCCATCTCTTCCTCCATTCTGCCTGCCACGGTATCGCCGAAAGCGGCATATATTGCTTACTTACTTACTCCTACATGAAGTATGATCTCCTGGGCTATCTGGTCTAAGGGTACTACCTGATCGGCAAGCCCTGCCTGGATTATACTTTTAGGCATTCCAAATACTACACTGGTATCCTGATCCTGAGCGATCACATATGTCTTCCCGGAAGATTTTAATTTGCTGATTCCTTCCGTTCCGTCTGCTCCCATGCCCGTCATTACGGCACATACTACCGTATCAAAACGGCTGTTTTGCAATGATTCATACATATAATTGGCACAGGGTCTGACACCCTCTCTGTAAGGTTCCTCCGACAAATGCAGGGTATGTCGTCCTGCCGGAGAAGTGACGACATTCAGGTGTTTACCGCCCATAGCGATATAGACCCATCCCTTTTTCAGTTCTTCTCCCTCTGCTGCTTCCTTTACATGAAGCTGACTTAAATTGTCCAGTCTCTCTGCCAGGGATGCTGTAAATCCCACCGGCATGTGCTGTACGACTAACACCGGTGCATCTAAATTGGCCGGTAGAAGAGGGATCACGGACTGAAGCGATTTCGGACCTCCCGTGGAGCTTGCGATCGCTACGATTTTGCTGCCGGACACACTGACCGGATGATGATTGATGATCTTCATCATCTCTTTTACGGTGCCCTTCTCTTCGGAAAGCTTCTCCTCCGCAGCAAATGTCGGCAGCTTACTGTTTGCTACCACATTCAGTGTTCGCAGGAACTCTCTTCGGAAATTCTCGCCCCGGCAGTCCACTGCACTGTCCGGTTTATGTACAAAATCCAGTGCTCCCAGTTCCAGAGCATCCAGAGTGGTTCTGGCTCCTTCCTTTGTGTCGGTACTCGCCATCATCACTCGTGCCGGAATCTTGTATTTCCGCAGTTCCTGTAACAACTGCAATCCGTTCATTCGCGGCATATTTACATCCAGGACTACCGCATCATAGCTGTTTCTGCTCAACAGATCAAAGGCTTCCAATCCGTCTTTTGCTCTGTCAGTCACCTGGAATCTTATGTCTGAATCTATTATATCACACAGCACTCTTCTCATAAGTGCAGAGTCATCTACAAGCAGTATTTTTTTCGGCATTAATTCATTCTCTCCTTTTTGCGGCTCTTACGCTCTTCTTCAAATATAAAACGTATGATCTCTTCCCGGATATTCACATCCAGATTGTAGTACTGGACTCTGTGTTCAAAGGTTCCCTTTCTTTTCTCCAGTTCCCGTACCGCCAGCACCTTACCTACCACATCGTATTTTTTTCTCTCACCGTCCTTCGTGAGCAAATGATAACTGCACAGGATCAGGCTGCCCGGTTCGTATCTCTGCGTTGACATGAACCGTAACCCACCACCGCTGATATCTACGATAATACTATGCTTTAAGGGAAGTCCCGGCTGCAATTCATAGGGAGAGTTCTTCTCCAGTGCCTCAATCTCTTCCTCCTCCAGATTTCTGGCACACATGTCCAGCGCACAGCTGAAACGGTAATATTCTCTTCGCTGATATTTTCTGAGATTGCTGGTCAGCTCCATGACCAACACGTAGACATTGTTGCTCTTATAACGGTCCACTATTCTGGCAAAACACTGATACAGGCTGTTCTCCTCAAAAAACACCATATCATATTCGCTCTCCACCGGCAGAAGGATCAGTCTGGTCTGTTCCATTGGCATGGAAATCTCCAGTGTATCCTCCGATAGGATCTGCAGTACACGGCTCTGGTAAACCTTTGTCGTATATTCGGCTCCGGATTCTCCCAATCCATGTTCCAGCGCCCGAAGCTCTACTTTAGAACCTTCTTCCACAAATCTGGACAACATAATTTTGTACCTCTCTTATCTGGACTGTTTTGCAGCTCCGTTTCTGGTTCCTATAATGTGTGAGAAAAAAGCTGCCATTCCGCGTCTTTTCTGCTCCTCCTGTGTCTTGTCGCACAGTCTTCGCGCGATCCGCTCATATGCCTGACTGGATTTTGCCCCGGGGTTCTGTATAGATACCGGTACCTGCTGCATTACCGCCTGCACGACCTGCGGATCCTGCGGCACACATCCCAGATATTCCATAGGAGTCTTCAGGTATCTGGTGACTACCGCATTCAGTTTATCAAACAGTATCTGTCCTTCCTTCACATTATCCACCCGGTTGGCTACCATTTTGACCTTGGTATAATCTTTCTCGAACCTCGGATGTCTGTACAGAGCCTTCAGTAACGAATAAGAGTCTGTGATAGAAGTCGGTTCCGGTGTGGTCACCAGAAGTACTTCTCCGCTGGCTACTAAAAATTCCAGCACACTTTCCGAGATTCCTGCACCGGTATCCACAATGATCACATCTGTTATGGCATCCAACTCGGCCAGATTCTGTATGATGCAGGTCAGCGCATCCCGCCCCAGGTTCGACATGCCGGCGATTCCCGAGCCACCGGAGATAAAGCCTACCTCCATGGGACCCCAGGTAATGATGTCACTGATGCTCTTGCCCTCATAGACCAGATCACACAGATTGTGCTTCGGTACCGCTCCGAACATGATCTCAATGTTAGCCAGTCCGAAGTCCGCATCCAGAATGATCACTCGTTTCCCCATTTTACGAAATTGAATTGCCAGATTGATGGACATATTGGATTTTCCGACACCTCCCTTGCCGGAGGTGACGGTAATGACTCTTGCAGTAGGTCGTATCTGCTGATTTGCTTTAATGATCCTTAACTGTTCCGCCTGATCCATTTTTCCGCGCCTTTCTGTAAAAGCTTATTCCTTTCCGCCAAGGATCTGCTTTACTGTCTTCTGTGGATTGAATGCTTCCATATCGTCCGGAACATTCTGTCCGCAGGTCACATAAGCGATCGGCGCATCGGTATAAAGCTTCATATTCAGCAGATTCCCCACTGCCTCTGTTTCATCCAACTTGGTAAAGATCAGCTCAAAGTCTGCGATCTTGCCGTAACAATCCGCGATCTTCTGAAGATCCCTGTATTTGGTAGTTGCACTTAAAACCAAAAATACCTGATAACTTTCCGGTCTCTTCAGTGCTGCCACCATTTCCTTCATTTTCTCCAGTTGATCCGTATTCTGATGTGATCTCCCCGCTGTATCTATAAAAATATAATCACAGTCCCAATAATCCTCCACCGCTGCCTGCAGCTCCTCCGGGGTATAGATGATCCGAAACGGAGTCTCTAAAATATTTGCATAGGTTCTGAGCTGTTCCGCTGCAGCAATACGGTAAGTGTCTGCTGTCAAAAGTGCCACTTTCTTTTTCTCTTCCACACAATATTTACCGGCAAGCTTTGCTATGGTAGTCGTCTTGCCCACTCCCGTAGGTCCGATGAACAATACGATCCTGGGGCCTTCTTCCGAAGGAGTGATCCCTTCAGATCTTCCGAATTTGAGCACCATCTTCTGATAGATATTTGCCAACAGATAGTCAAATGGCAGATCTGCTTTTTTCGTCTTTGAAGCATCTTCCAGAATGCTGTTGACATACTTTTCATCCATTTCATTATCCAGCATCTTATTATACAGAAGTCTTATAAATTTATCCTGTTCAGGATTTTTCTCTTCTTCCTTTTTCTCCGCAGCAGCCATATCTTGGGTCTTATCCTCTTTTTCTTCGGCATCCGGTACATCCTGCGTCTTTGCGGATTCTTCTTTTTCGGACTGTCTGTTATTTAACTGGCTCTCTAGCAGCGTCTGTAAACTATCCAGCTTTTTTTCGATGTTCTCTGTGCTGTTTTTTGCTAACAGATTCTGTTGCTCCGTCCGGATTTCCTTATCCGCTGCTGTCCGGAGTATACTGCCGTATTGCGGTCTCGCCGGTGCTTCCTCCTCCAGTGCCGCGGTAACCTCTATCTGCTTCGGTAACAGGAAAGCAAACAATCCTTTCTTTTTTACCTCACGCACATTCATGATCACAAGGGTACTTCCCAGTTCCTTTTTCGCAGCCTCTGTGGCTTCCGCTTCTGTCTTCCCCGTAAATTTTTTGATTATCATACTACTCTCCATTCCGCAGACGGTTCCATTTTATTTTTCACACTATCCCTGGCTCCTGTGGCGGTTCACTGTACCTGTTCTCAGGCTGTGACCATTCCCACAGACTGTAATTCCACATTGGATTCCACTTCATTGTAGGATACCACGACCAGATCCGGATAGTAATCTTCCGTCAGTCGTTTAAAATACATTCTTACAATGGGAGATGTCATAATAATGGGAGTTTTCCCCATATTTTCCAGTTTTTTGATCTCCTCTCCCACCGCATTCAGGATGGCTTTGCTTCTGGCAGGATCTAGATTTAAGAAAGCTCCCGTCTCCGTCTGCTTCACGCTTCCCATCACCTCCTGCTCGATCTTCGGATCCAGCGTCAATACACTGGTAGTCTCATGAGAAGGAAAATATTTTGTGGAAATTGCTCTCTTCAGACTCTGTCTGACATACTCCGTAAGAATATCCGTATCTCTCGTCGTCGGTGCATAATCCGCCAATGTCTCTAAAATCGTCAGCAGATCTCGTATGGAAATACCCTCTTTTAAGAGATTCTGCAGTACTTTCTGAATTTCACCGAGCCCAAGCAACTTCGGTACCAGTTCGTCCACCAGAGAAGGATTGTTCTCCTTGACATTGTTGATCAGGTTCTGAACATCTTGTCTGGTTAGTAATTCTGCGATATGCTGGCGGATGATCTCCGTCAGATGCGTGGCAATAATGGAAGGCGGATCCACTACGGTGTAGCCCAGGCTCTCCGCACGCTCTCTCTGTCCCTCCGTGATCCAGATCGCCGGCAGATGAAAGGAGGGCTCAAAAGTAGGAATACCCGTGATCTCCTCTTCTACGTATCCGGGGTTCATCGCCATATAATGGTCAAACAGGATCTCGCCTTCGCTAACCTGAATTCCCTTAATCTTGATAATATACTGGTTCGGATTCAGCTGAATGTTATCACGCAGTCGGATGATCGGCACCACTGTACCAAGTTCCAATGCGATCTGTCTTCGTATCATAACAACACGGTCTAACAGGTCGCCTCCCTGATTAACATCCGCTAACGGAATGATACCGTAGCCGAATTCCAACTCGATAGGATCCACCTGCAACAGGCTGTTGACATTCTCCGGCTGCCTGATTTCTTCCGCCGCAGCCTCTTCACTGTCTACCTCCTGCTCAATCTTGGCTGTCTCGATAGTTCCCTCGATATTTCTGGCCACAATGATAAATACCAGTCCCAGTCCCACGAACAGGATCGTATTTAACTGTGTCACAAATCCAAGGATCGCCAGCATGGCTCCTACCAGATACAGCGCCTTCGGCACACCGAATAACTGGCTGACCAGTGTGGTTCCGAAATCTGCGTCCTTACTTCCTTTGGTCACCAGGATACCGGTGGACAGAGAGATCAACAGTGAGGGGATCTGGCTCACCAGACCGTCACCGATGGTGAGGATCGCGTATTTATTCAGAGCTGCGGTGATATCCATGCCCTGTCTCGTCACTCCCATGACAATACCGCCCACGATATTGATGGTTGTGATCAGAAGACCCGCTACTGCGTCTCCTTTTACGTATTTCACGGCACCATCCATGGAACCGAAAAAGCTTGCTTCCTCCTGGATCTTCTCTCTGCGTCTCTTTGCTTCCGCATCCGTGATCGCTCCTGTATTCAGATCGGCATCGATTGCCATCTGTTTACCGGGCATGGCATCCAGGGTAAATCTCGCCGTTACCTCGGATACACGTTCAGAACCTTTATTGATGACCATGAACTGGATCAGGATCAGAATAATGAAGATAATAACACCGATGACCAGGTCACCGCCGCCTACGAACTCACCGAAAGTCTCCACGACATTACCCGCATTACCGTCTCGTAAGATCAGACGGGTAGAGGATGTGTTCAGCGCAATACGGAAGATCGTGGTGAACAGAAGCATTGTCGGGAAAAAAGACATATCCAGTACTTCCTTGCTGAACATTGTGGCAAATAATACAGTCAGCGCAATGGAAATATTGATAGCCAGCAGAATATCCAGAAGCCAGGAAGGAATCGGCACAATAAACATGATGATCGCCGCCATAATGTAGAGTGCTACCCCCACATCCGCTTTTTTTATTTTCATCTGTGCCTTACCTCCTTTCTGTCTGTGTGTTTTCTAATCTTAATATTTTTCTATACTTTTCCCTGCAGATGATATACAAATGCCAGAACCTCCGCCACCGCCTGATATAATTCCGGCGGCACAGCCTGTCCCACATCCACATTTGCATACAGCATTCTCGCAAGTGGTTTATTCTCTACTATTTCAATCTTATGCTCTCTGGCAATCTCTTTGATCTTAGCTGCCAGATTGTCCGCACCTTTGGCGATCACAATAGGGGCCTCCGCCACCTCGGGATCGTATTTGATAGCAACCGCATAATGGGTGGGGTTGGTGATGACCACATCCGCCTGGGGAAGGTTCTGCATCATTCTCCGCTGGGAGACTTCCCGCATCTTCTGCCGGATACGTCCTTTGACCTGCGGGTCACCTTCCTGCTGTTTATATTCTTCTTTAATCTCCTGTTTGGTCATCCGCATGTCCTTACTGAACTTGTACTTCTGATAGATGAAGTCCGCCGCAGCAATGATCATGTAGATCAAGGAGATCCGGATACCTAGGTCTGTCACTGTCTCGCCGATCAGAGCGATCGCCTGGGTCAGATCCATGTCATATAAGGTATACAGTATCGGCCATTTGTCCTTCAGGTAATTATAGCATATGTATATGATCAGTCCAATCCTCAGCAAAGATTTGATCAGCTCCACCACGGAATTGACGGAAAAGATCCTCTTGAATCCGGAGACCGGACTCAGTTTGGAGAATTTGGGCTGCATCGGTTTGCCCGTGGGATGCCATCCCACCTGCACCACATCGCTTAAAAAGGCTACCGCAAAACCTATCAGTAATATCGGTGCCATAATGATCACCGATTCCAGCATCATATCGCGAAATGCAATATTTGCATCCGTCTGTGGCATATTTCCGTGCCAGAAGGTTACGACTTCCGGAATCTTTTCATAAATCGCGGAAAACATATTTATGAACTGGTAGCCCATGTGTCCCACCCATAGTTTCAATACCAGAAACACAGCAAGGAGTCCCAGTCCGTTGGCGATCTCACGGCTTTTTGCTACCTGACCTTCTTTTCTGGCATCTGTCAGCTTTTTCTCGGTAGCAGGTTCTGTTTTCTCTCCGCCCTGTCCCTCTGCGGCAAAGAATTGCAGATTGTATTCTAAGCTCACATCATACCTCCGATAAAGGACACCACCATCTTCTTCATCTCCTGATAGACAAAATCCGCTGCTCCCGGCAGCATTCCCGCTGTCAGAAACATTGCTGACAGTCCCGTCAGCACTTTCAGCTGAATGCCGACTGCGAACATGTTCATCTGCGGCGATACTTTCGCCAGTACACCTAAGATTGCATTCAGTAATAATGTTGCACAAAAAATCGGCAATACAATGCGAAAGCCGATCATGATATAGTCATTCATAAATTCGATCATGGACTGTAACAGGCTGTCTGCGTGGAACACCACGCCGTTCACCGGGATCAGCACAAAGCTGTCTGCCAGTGCCCCGAACAGGTAACGGTACATTCCGGAAGCGATCAGCATCAGCATAAATGAATACTGATACAGTACACCGGTAATACTGGTGCTCTCTCTGGTCGCCGGATCCATCAGTGTCGCCATGGAAAGTCCTGTCTCCATATCCGCGATCGAACCGGCAAAATTAACGATTGCCATACAGATATTTGCGCCAAAGCCGATCAACAGACCGGCGATTGCCTCTTTCATAACAATCACGGCATATTCCATTACCGTGTCAAACACCACTGCATCCACCGGTGTCAGTGTCTCATAGAGCAGAATTGCCGTAAATGCGCTGATACCGATCCGTATCCTGGCAGGTGTATCATTCATTCCGAAATAGGGAGCGATATACACAAAGCAGGATACCCGGACAAAAATCAGTAGAAAATATTCAAGATCGTATATGGAAAACGAAAAATCTATCATGTAGTCATCCCATCACCTGTGTACATACTGGCTGAAGCTTGACCAGAGCTGCACGGTGTATTCCACCATGGTATTCATCATCCAGCTTCCCAACAGGACAAGTGTCAGAAATATTGCAATGATCTTGGGTACAAATGTCAGTGTCTGTTCCTGAATGGATGTCACTGTCTGGAAAATACTGATGACCAGGCCAACGATCAATGACACTAAAAGCACAGGAAGGGATACCTTGATGATCACATATAACGCATTATTTGTCATTTCCGATACTGCATCAATCGTCATAACAAAACCTCATCTCCCGGTTAATAGAATGTCTGCACCAGCTGTCCTATGATCAGTGCCCAGCCGTCAGCGAGAACAAATAACAGTATCTTGAAGGGCATGGAGATCGTCGTAGGCGGCAGCATCATCATACCCATGCTCATCAACGTGGATGCAACTACCATATCGATCACGATAAAAGGAATATAGATCGTAAATCCGATCCAGAACGCAGTCCGAAGCTCACTGATCATAAAGCTGGGAACCAACACGGAATTGGGAATGTCATCCAGTGTTCCATCCCACTCCAGTCCTGCAATATCCATGAACAGCTCTACATCTTTCACCTGTGTCTGGGGATACATAAATTCCCGCAAAGGTGCCATACCTTTTTCCAAAGCTTCACTCTGATCTATTGTACCTTCCTCAAAAGGCTGTATCGCTTCTTCATTGATTCTGGTAATGGTAGGTTCCATAATGAAAAAAGTCAGGATCAGCGCCAGCCCGATCAGAATCTGGTTCGGTGGTGCCGTCTGCGTGTTCAGGGCAGATCTGGTAAAATGCAATACAATAATGATCCTCGTAAAAGAGGTCATCATGATGATGATCGTAGGAGCCAGTGCAATCAATGTCAGGGTGATAAGAATCCGCAGTGCTCCGTTGATCTGTCCGTTACCGTTATTGTAAGTAATGCTGACCGTGTTCGCAGTGTTCAGACTTCCCACCTCTTCCGGTGTGGTAGCCGTTCCTGCCGGATTGATCACGGTAGATACCTCGGTATCCCCCGTCAGATGACGTTCTGTCGCATGTACCTTCACCGGGATGCAAATACACAATATGCCCACCGTGACCAGCAGGCATACCATATAAATAGTCATCTTTAATTTTCTGTCGGAATCAAAATCAATGATCTTTCTCTTCATTCTCTTTCTTCGCCGCACGTTCCAATATCTCCCGGAAGCCGGAAGTATTTTCCAATGTTGACATATCCTTTAGTTGTTCTGCGGGAATCTCTCCCAGAGTCGTCACAGCATCCTTGCAGACCGCAACAGCAAAATAAGTCTCTCCCACCCGGATCAACTGAATGTATTTATTGTTGGCGATCCGGGCGGTCTCTCTTACTTCAATATTGCTTTCCACTCCCTGTTTTTTCTGGTATCCTGCGATCCATTTTGTCACCCATGCGGTTACCGCCAGTACTGCCACGAAGATCAGCAGTACTGTAATAAACTGGGCATAACTGTCTGCTTTTCCGGTGAGTATGATCATTAACCCACTACCTTTTTCACTGCTTCGATAACACGTTCTGCCTGGAAAGGTTTTACGATGAAGTCTTTGGCACCTGCCTGTATGGACTCGATAACCATCGCCTGCTGACCCATTGCGGAACACATGATCACCTTAGCACCTCCGTCGATCTTCTTGATCTCTTTCAGTGCCTGGATGCCGTCCATCTCCGGCATGGTAATATCCATAAGTACCAGGTCGGGATTTACTTCCTTGAACTTCTCCACAGCCTTCAGTCCGTTCTCTGCTTCTCCGGCAACATTATATCCGTTTTTGGTCAGGATGTCCTTGATCATCATCCTCATGAATGCTGCATCATCACAGATTAAAATATTCTTAGCCATTAATTTTTCCTCCGTTTATTTGGTCTATTCTCTGCTTATTTTATGATCTCCGTAATTCTTACGCCAAAGCTCTCTTCGATCACAACCACTTCGCCCTTGGCTACGAACTTGCCATTCACCAATACATCGATCGGTTCTCCGGCGATACGGTCGAGCTCTATGATCGTTCCCGGCGAGAAGTCCAGAATATCAGATATGGACTTTGTCGTCCTTCCGAGCTCTACGGTTACCTCCAAAGGTACATCTTTGATCAGGCCAATGTTCTCCTGCCCCGTCATTCCCGTATTATCATTGGAAAAGCTCTGGAACTGCGCGGGCTGTACATTCACATTCTGTACATTCTGTCCAGGCATTCCCATCATGCCCATCTGATTCATCATGCCCATGCCATTCATGTTACCCATCTGGTTCATGCCATTCATACCCATAGGGGTGTTGCCCATAGGATTCATGCCATTCATGTTGCCCATTTGGTTCATGCCCATCTGGTTCATTCCCATCTGACTCATGTTCATGCCGCCCATTTGGTTCATACCGTTCATACCCATAGGGGTGCTGCCCATCTGGTTCATTCCCATGTTACCCATAGGATTCATGCCCATCTGGTTCATACCGTTCATATTCATGGAACCCTGCTGTCCCATGCTGTCCATACCAGGCTGAGTCATATGATCTGTTGTGCCTGCCATAGCAGCACTACCCTGCATATTTTGTTCGGATGCACTGTCCTTCACCTGTGTGGGCTGCTCTTCCGCTGTTCCATCCAGGCTGCTCATCTGGGTATTGATAAATGTCTCTACTAACTTTTTTGCAAAGTCAATCGGGTACAGCTGCATAATAGTACTGTCCACCAGATCATCGATCTGCATCCGGAACGCGATTTTTACAAAAGTGCCACCAAGGAACGGAGAGATTTCTTTGCCGTCCTTTACTTCCGTCAGATCGAAAAGAGACGACTCAGGCGGGCTGATATCAATGACTGTCTGCAGCAGTGTGGAAAGTGAAGTTGCCGCAGATCCCATCATCTGATTCATGGCTTCAGAGATCGCACTCAGATGCAGTTCTCCCAGTTCTCCGTCTGTATTGGTGCCGTCACCGCCCATCATCAGATCAGTGATCACCTTTACATCATGTTCCTTCAGCACCAGAATATTGGTGCCATCCAGTCCCTGGGTATATTTGATCTGAATAAATACACAGGGCTTTTCGTAACTATCCAGCAAGGTATTCCATGTAGCCAGTGTAACCACCGGTGTGGTAATATTTACTTTGCGGTTAACCAACGAATATAATGTAGTGGCGGAAGAACCCATACTGATATTGGCGACTTCACCGATGGCATCCTTCTCCACATCAGTCAGTACCTCTCCGTCTCCGATTGTCGGTTTCGTGTCTGTCACATATCCGTTGTCATTATTGTCAGCCGTGCTGCTCTCCGGTGCAGGCGCCGCCGTGTCACTGCCATCCGCAGTGTCCGACAGATCCATGCCTTGCAGCAGGGCATTTATCTCATCCTGAGATAACATCCCATCCATCGTTACTCCTCCTCTCTGATCACCGATGTGATCTGAACAGCATACGAGTCTCTCTCCGTGCCGGGCAATGCCGTGAACTTCCTGATATTACCCACATACACATCCATGTCGGCATCGACTCTGGAATCCAGTCTGATACAGTCGCCCACCTGCAGATTTAGGAAATCATTCACCGAGATCGTGCTCTTACCCAGCACGGCCTTAATGGGAACATCCACTCTGCGGATCATGGACTCAATGTAATCCTCGTAGTGTTCATCATGATTCTCCTGCATTGTGGAGAACCAGTATTTGGTGTTCAGTTTATCCATCACATCTTCCAGCGTAAAGAAAGGAAGACAGATATTTATCATTCCTTCGACATCCCCGATCTTCATATTCAAAGTCACGATGGCGATCATGTCGCTGGGTGCGATCACCTGTGCGAACTGGGGATTCGTCTCCAACCGGCTTAAGACCGGTGAGATCTCAAGAACATTTTTCCAGGGTTCCCGCAGGAGCTGAGTAAACATAACCAGAAGCTTCTGTAAAATTGTCAGCTCTATGTCCGAGAAATCTCTGCTTTTTTCCAAAGGCTGTCCACTGCCTCCCAACATACGGTCCAGCATGGCATAGCACAGGTTTGTTGCGATCTCTATAATAATATTGCCGTTAAGCGGCGCGAAATTAACAATACCAAGTACTGACGGATTTGACAGTGCATTGGAGAATTCACTGAATGTAACCGTTTCCGAACTTGCCACCGTTACCTGCACATTTTTGCGGAGATATACCGGAAGGTTCGTGGAGATCAGACGGCTGTAATGTTCAAATATGATCTCTAACGTCCTTAAATGCTCTTTGGAAAACTTGGTAGGACGGCTGAAGTCGTAATTCTTGACCTGCTTTTCATCCTCGCCCTGGATCTGGTCCATGTCCAGATCCCCTTCCGATAACTGCTTCAGAAGGGCGTCAATTTCGTTTTGCGAAAGTATATCGCTCACAGGTCCTCACCTCCTATCATCTTATTTTTTGTGTCTCATCAGCCAAATTTCACTCCGCTGATTGCGACCTTATAGATGAAGTCGGATTGGAACAGATCCTGGATGGATTTCAAGATTTCTTCTTTCAACCCTTCCATGTCCTCACTGCACTCTTCTTCTGTATGTGCGGAGACAGTAGCCGTAATGGCATCCTTGATCAGATTTTCATAACCGGACAAGGTATCGCTGCTTCCATAGGTCTTATAATCTTTGCTCTTCTTATTGATGGACAAAGATACATCGAACATGATGTAATCCTGCTTGGCACCTGGATCACACTTTAACGGAATCGTCATTGTATCGGAAATGTTATATACTTCCGTATCGGTAAGAGACACATTTGCTGCGCTCTCTGCTCCGGGTACCGTCAATTCCAGATTCATGGCTGTGGTGATATTATCCACCAGCTGCGCGGTTTTTTTATTGGTGCCTACAATGCTTATCAGCATGACGCTGGTCAATACGATATTCACGATCAATAATGCCAGGATCAGCACCGTCATCAGGTTTTTCTTCATTTTTTTATACTTCCTTTCCCTCTCCGTATTAATTTACTGCGGAAGGATTATATATTCTGATCTCTACACGTCTGTTTTTGCTGCGCCCCTCATCGGTAGAGTTATCGGCTACCGGAGTGCGATCCCCCATTCCTGCATGTCTTAAGTTAGAAGGATCCAGAGATGTATTCTCTACCAGATAGTAGAACACTGACAATGCTCTGGCGCTGCTCAGTTCCTCATTATCTGCAAATTTGGAGTTGTGGATGGGAACATTATCCGTATGCCCCTCGATCTCGATCACTGCATCGCTGCCGTAACGCTCTAAGATCACGCCCACTTTATCCAGTACCGGTTTGGACTGATCCTTCAGTACTGCACTGCCCGAATCAAATAGCAGCGCGCCTTTCATGGACAGTTGTACATACTGTGCCGTAAAAGATACATTGACCTGATCTGCCAGACTATTTTCATCTATTGCTTCCTGCACTGTCTCGGAAAGTTCTTCATTACTTTGCAGGTTCTTCTCATTCAGAGCCTCTTCCAGAGCGGCTGCACTTTCATATTTTTCGTAATTGTCGGAATCCGTCTCGCTGTCTGCATTTCTTCCGGCATTACTGATATATTCATCGAGATCGTTCAATTGGCTGACGCCGTTGCTGATCAGTATTCCCTCACCGATGGCCGTAGAGCCGGCATTAAAAATACTAAAAGCACTGCTAGACATTGCCGCAGCCATTGCATTCCATTTATTGGCATCAATAGATGACATGGAAAACAGCATGACAAAGAAGCACAGCAGCAAATTCATCAGGTCACTGAACGTCGCCATCCATGCCGGTAATCCTGCCGGTGGATCTTCTGGCTTACGCTTTGCCATTAAGCTTCACCCCCTGCTTCCGCTTCATCATCTTCACTTGTTCTGTCCTTCGGAGGAAGGAATGATTTTAATTTTTCTTCAATGACGCGGGGATTTTCTCCTGCCTGTATGGACAAAAGACCCTCGATCATAACTTCTTTCTGCTGCATTTCTATCGCATTATCCGCTTTTAGTTTATTGGACACCGGTATACAGATCCAGTTAGCAAGCAAAGATCCGTACAAAGTCGTGATCAATGCGACTGCCATAGCAGGTCCCAGTGTGGACGGATCATCCATATGATACAGCATATCTACCAGACCGATCAGGGTACCGATCATACCCCAGGCAGGACCCATGGCTGCCAGTGTATCCCAGAAGCCAATCGTATCTTTATGTCTACCCTCCACGCTGACCAGCTCCGTCTCCATAATCGCACGTACCAATTCAGGATCGGTTCCATCGACGATCAAAAGAATTCCTTTCTTCAGAAAAGGGTCATCCAGGTCGGCTGCTGCTTCTTCCAACGAAAGCAGACCTTCCTTACGTGCCACATTGGAAAGCTCTATGATCTTACCGATCATATCCGAAGTATTCAGTGTGGGCGCTTTGAAGATCAGTGTGAAAGATTTCAAACCAGCTATGTAATTCTGCAGACTCATGGACATGAGAGTACAGGAAAAAGCTCCGCCAAAGGTGATGATCGCAGAAGCCGGATCCAGATATTCACCGAATCCTCCCACACCTGCGGAACTTATGATACCAAATACCAACATGAATAATGCCAGCAATATACCGGCTAAAGATGCTATATCCACTTAAATCACCTGACATTCTGCATTATCTTGCAAAAATATCCTTTCTGTATAATATTACAAGATTTTTTATTTCTTGTCTACTTTCTTTTACAATAATTTTTTTTCCAGTGGTCAATGTCAGCACTGTATCCGGGGTCTCCTCCACCAGTTCAATCAGGTCCGGATTCACCAATACCCTGACTCCATTGATCTTCGTGACTTCGATCATATTGTTTCCTCCTTCTCTTCCCTTCGTATCTGACAGGTTTCCTGCTATGGCATAGTACTTTTTTCCCTTGATGTTTTATATACGCAAAAGGGACAGGTTTCTATCCTATCCCTTTATGCAGTCAAATTATTTTTTACGATTTCTTAACGCTTCAGATTGGTCAGTTCCTCAAGCAGTGTATCGGATACCGTAATGATACGGCTGTTCGCCTGGAAGCCTCTCTGTGTGGTGATCATCTCGGTAAACTCGGAAGACAGATCCACGTTACTCATCTCCAGCTGGCCGGTAGACATATATCCGCCGCCTGCAGTGATATCTACGCCGATACCATCGAATTCACCGGAGTTCAGTGTTGCGGAGTAGAGGTTGTCTCCTTCCTTCTCCAGACCGGAAGCATTGGCAAATGCTGCGGTAGCGATCTGACCTAACAGCTTGGTCATACCGTTGTCATAGCTTGCGTAAATCATACCATCCTTCTGGATGGATACACCGATCATATCTCCCAGACGACGTCCGGTTCCCAGTCCGTCCAGGTCTCCGCTGGTAGCACCGACAGTGGAGGTACCCTTATTATCGTAGTTAGTACACTCGGACAGGTCAATGGTGATATTGGAGAAGTTACCCATTGAAGCTGGGAAATTCAATGTTGTGGAAAGATTTGTCGTGCTGTTGTTGATACTCTGCAATTTACCACTATCCTTATCAAATACAACCTTTGCACCATCAAACTTTCTTCCGGTCATCGTAAGTTCTTCGTTCTTGGCTTTCGGCAGAATATCATCTCCCGTCATGTTCTTGGACATATTTTCCAGCATTTTCTGCACAGTGACCTGACCGGCTTTTCCCGTAGTATACAATTTTAAAAATTCATCCGTAGAGCCTTCATAACCATATGCCTTGGCAATGGCATCCAGATTCTTTTGTACTTCTTCTGCTTTATCTTGATCGGTTATGAGTGCACCGTTCTTAAATATTTTATCAAGTGCTGCTACTGTTTCCGGCGGTGTCGCTGTTGTCTGCAACGTTTTTGTAGCATCATCCCATTTATAGGAGTCTGTATTTAATGAAAGCTTCGAGCTTAAGGTCTGTTCCAGGTTCTTCTCTCCGAATGTAATACCTGAGATATCCATTTCCTTTCCGGTAGAATCCAGAATCTTATTTAATTCCAGGCTGTATTCATTGGTCTTGTCACCGCCGGACTGCTTAAAGGTGAACTTTGCAGTATAGCTGTAACCTCTTGCATCGAAGAAGTTCAGGTTGACTGTCTTACCGTTGGCACTGGTCACATCCTTATCGTTCTCATCCAGAATACCGGAAATATTCGCTTTTGTGGTAGCCTCAGGGGGATAAGTCATATTCGCAGAACTCATAATACGCAGTGCAGTTACAGTATCCTGCTTGATGTTGCCTGTGGTCTTATCCACGCCCCAACCCATAACATTGTAACCGGTGCTGGTCATTGCCAGGTTACCGGCACCATCTACATAGAAAGAGCCGTCTCTGGTGAAGAAATTCTCGGAGCCGTTGCTGACTACGAAGAAGTTGTCTCCGGTGATCATGATATCAAAGGGGTTACCGGTAGACTGTGCGGAACCCTGCGTGGTAATGGCAGTGTTAATAGCACCTGCCTTAACGCCCAGACCGATCTGTTTGGCATTGGTACCGCCGACACCGGTGGTGGCGTTGGCACCGCTGGCCTTCTGTGTGGTCTGGCTCATCAGTTCACTGAAAGTCATGGAACTGGATTTGTAAGCTGTTGTGTTGACGTTGGCAATATTATTACCGATTACGTCCATTCTGGTCTGGTGTGTTTTCAGTCCTGCTACACCAGAATACAATGATCTCATCATAGTGCTTGTTCCTCCTGTGTTCGGAACCGTACTCTTTCTCTGTCATTCAAAAGAGTGTAACCTCCGTTAAGGTCCGGTCTACATAATTACGGCTCCGTTAATATTTGTAAATACATTTTCTTCGGTCTCTCTGCTGTCCATCGCAGTGACTACGGTCTTATTGGGTACATTCACAATAAATGCCAGATCGTCCACGATCACCAGAGAATCCCTGATTCCCTTCTGTCCCGCTTTTTGCGCTCCGTCGTTCAAGCGTTCCAGCTGTGCATCGGTCAATTCAATGCCTCTGTCTGCCAGCCGCACCGTAGCATGTTTGGAAAATTTCAGTTGCTCGTTACTTTTGCTCTGTAAGATTTCCTGGAATGATACCAGATTTTCCTGTGCTGCTTTTACGGTCTTACGACTGTTGTTTAAATACTGATTTGCCAGCTGGTCAATGGACAGAAAACTGTTTTTCTGAATATCCATATTCAAACACCCCTCTGTGTCAGCCGCTTACTTACTGTTCTATGCTTCTTCGGTACCCTCTGTCTTCTCCGTACTCTCGGAATCCTTTTCTTCGGCTTTTTCTTCCGCCTTACGGATCTCCTTCAGTCTCTCGATGTACTTATTCAGACTGGTTACGGTATCTTTGGCCAGGAAGGATTTCTCATAATCACTCATCTTGTTGTATTCCTTCTCCAGCTCATCAATGCTCTCACCATCCGTAGAATCAATGCCGTTTACATTAGGAAGCTTGTTCAGCTTTACCGTAAAGTTATATGCCTTGTTATACGCATCCAGATAATTCGCATCCACAATGGAATCCAGATCATCGATGGAGTACTTCTTCTCATTGATGTAGAGGTATGCTTTGTTGTTCTCATAGGACACATAATCTACTCTGCCCTGTACCAGTTTGGTATCTCCGGAGGATGTGGTGGTCTTGATGTAGACCTCCTTGCCTACCAGTGCGCTTGCTCTCTGTAAGTCCATGCTGCTGGACATATTCTGCATCTGCTCTACCTGTGAGAACTGTGCATACTGGGATATGTACTCGGTGTTGGATGTTGGTTCCAGAGGATCCTGGTACTTCATCTGCGCTACCAGAAGCTGTAAAAATGCTTCCTTGTCCATTCCGTCTTTGCTTGATTTTGTAGATTTTTTCACAGAAGTCTGGGATGCGGTTTCTACGATCTTGCCGTTTTCTACGGGTGCAACTAATGCCATCTCTTTCTCCTCTCGTTGTTTTATCTGTGTCTTATGCGGTGAAATCCACCGTATTGCCGTTCGCCGACATCATGTCTGCCGTGATCCGGTCTTCTTCGGTCTGCGGCTCTTCCTCCGCAAATGCTGTATTCAGATTGATCCTGCGGGTACGTCTTTTGCCTACACCGGCTTCTGCTTCCCGGCTGCCGCTGCCATCTCTGCCCTGTTCCAAGTTCTGTTCGAATTGATGGGTCTGTACCGTAACTTCGATGGCTTCCACTTTAATGCCCTGCTCTGTGAAGTTTTCCTTCAGCTGAACCATCTGGCTCTCCAGTGCTGCCTTGACCGTCTCATTTTCTGTGATGAAGTTTGCCGTGACCACACCGTTCTTGGCTGCCATTTGAATGTGCAGGGTTCCCAGGCTCTGCGGATGCAGCTGCATTTCCAGATCAGAGCTGTCCGGCTTTACGGATACTTTCATGTAATCCATGATCTGACGCATGATATCCTGTGTGTCTACTGGTCCTGCTTCCTCAGTCTGTGCTGTCTGCTGTAACTGTGTGAGGAAATTGCCTTCCTTCAGATTCTGTAACAGAAGATTGCCATGTTCGCCGTTCGCCGCATGTTCCTGTTTCTCACCAAAGTCTCCGGCTTTCTCTCCCTGCGTGTTCTGCGCTGCCTGATTTTCTAAAATTTCCGGCTCCTGCGTCGGGATTGCTGCCTCGCCCGTCTGGGATCCTGCTGCCGTATTCACAACATCATCCATCTCCACGGTGATCACAGGTTCCGCCACAGTCTCCTGTGCGATCCCGGCAACTGTCTGCTGCCATTCTTCGGGAGCCAGCTTCAGGTCTTCCTGTGCCTGTCCCACAAGTTCATTCTGCAGATTCATGATTCCCTTTACATTGCCATACAGATTCTCATCTGTGAGCAGTGCAAATGAATCCTGTGCGCCGCTGATGTTCATAAGGAGTTCATTTAAGCTCGCGGGATCTGTCAGATCCATCTTGGTCATTCCCAGATCATCCATAATTCCCTGCAATTCTTCTTCGCTGATGGAAAAAGTCCCGGTGATCTGTCCGATCAGATTCTGTACAATGGTTCCCAACACTTCCTGCACTTTCTCCAGGTCTTTAGCATCTGTCTTCTCGGTGTCCATTCCTTTGTCATCAGAAGCATGCACGAGATTGTCCCGCTGTCTGTCGCCGTTTTTTAAGGAATCACCTCTTCTGACATCACTGTGATCTGTACGGTTACGGTTATTCGTGCTCGCGTTTGCTGTCTGGGCACTGCTCTGGGTCTTATTCCATACTGCCTGAAAACCGGTTCCCGCATTCTGCTTTGCTGCTGTTGCCATATCCGGCATCTGCACATTGCCACTGTTTTCTACGCCCCTAATTGTCGTTCCTGCCATTTTTCCTCCTTTCCCAAGTCATCCTTTCCCTTTGTCAGGTAATTTGACCTGTAATTATACTACAAATTATTTATCGGAGCTTTTGCTTAATTTCTTAAGATTCCGGATCCATAATTTTTGTGATCTTTGCTGCTACTTCAGAATCCATAGCGCCTAAAATAGCACCTCTGTCATCTGCACTCATTACCTTCAGTATCCGTGCCGCCAGATCCAGATTGTTGGTCATCTTTTCAAAAATGGCCGCTGCCTGCTTCGGCTTCATGGACGAATATGCCGCTGCATAATCCTGCACTTCTTTACTCTCCTGCAGTTGGGTTACTACCTGCTTATAGATATATTCTGCGGTTGCAGGATCCATGGATTCATAATATTTCTTATACTCTTCCGCACCCGGTCCCTTGTCGGAATAGACTACTTCGTCATAGAATTCCTTTTGGATACGCTGGAATTCCACCTGCTGATCCTCAAATTCTTTCAGTCGTAAGACTTCGGCTTTCAGCTGGTCCAATTCCTCATCTTTGGCTGCGGATGCTGTCTGTGACTGCTCTAACTGTAACTCCAGACTCTTGATCTGATCCACTGCATCCTGTAAGCTGGTATAGCCACCGTAGGTGCTTCCATCCGTAGTCTCCGTAATGGAATTGCCGGGAAGTATTCTGTTAAGCACCGGAACATCTTTTAAAATAGGTGTCACCACAGAGCTTCCGAATCCGCCGATATCCAGCTTGATGACTGCACAGATCACAGCAATCCACAGAATTACAATCAATATGGTTGCACCGAACGTAAGCAGGCTGCTGCCTTCGCTCCCGTCGTCTAAAGCATCTTCCTGCTTTGCGATCTCTTTTGCCCGGCGTTTTGCTTCTTTACGCTGCGCCTGCTGCTCTTTTTTCAGTTTTTTCTTTTCTTCCGCCAGCTGTTTTCTCTCGTTGTCCGTTGTCTGTTCTTCCGGAGTCTTTTCTCTTGCCATTTAAATTCTCCTGTTGTCTTGTTTACGCCTGCCTGGTCTTCTGCCCGTAGGTATAACTGGTCAGTTCATCGATTGCCTTGCTTTCCGCATGATTCTCTTCCTGTAAAAATGCCTCGAAGGCCTTTTCCCGCAGTGTCTCATGCATTTTTCTCTCTTTCATGGCTTCTGCCATACGTTCTCTGGCAGCCTCCACATTTTCTTTGGCCTTTTCCACCCGGATTGTCTGCGTCGCCACAATACTGTCCATTTTAAGCAGTGCTTCTTTGTTCTCTTCAATGGCACGCAGATCCAGTTTTCCATTTAAGAGACCCGCAGACTGTGCTTCGTACTCTCTTCTGCGTGCTTTCAGCCGTTCCAAATGTTCGATTTCCACATTTAATGCCGCCTGCGCCGTTCCGAATTCCTGCTTTGCCTGCGTTTCCATTTTTTCTTTGATATTCAGAATGTTCTGCAGGGAGTATCTGAACTTTGCCATTTATCTCACCCCTGATCCGCAAATAGATCTTCTAACATCTGCACCGTCTCTTCAAAGGTAAACTTTTCTTCTGTGCCCTGGCACAGGAAGCCGTTCACGGCATCGATCCGGGAGATTGCATAGTCAATGTTAGGATTGCTGCCCTTTTTATAAGCACCGATGTTAATCAGGTCTTCCGCTTCATTATAGGTTGCCAGTACATTTTTGAGCTTATTGGCTGCCTGCTTATGTTCCCTGGTAGCGATCTGACTCATGCATCTGGAAATACTCTGTAAAATATCAATCGCCGGATAATGGTTTTTATGTCCCAGTTTTCTGTCTAACATAATATGACCATCCAAAATACTTCGCGCCGTATCCGTGATCGGTTCGTTGAAATCATCGCCGTCTACCAAAACGGTATACAGACCGGTGATGGACCCGACCGACGCTCTTCCGGCACGCTCTAAAAGCTTCGGCATCTCGGAATACACACTGGGGGGATATCCCCTGGTCACCGGCGGTTCTCCGCTGGCCAGTCCGATCTCTCTCTGTGCCATGGAAAATCTGGTCAGTGAGTCCATCATCAGAAGAACATCCTTCCCCTGATCTCTGAAGTATTCTGCGATAGCGGTAGCTGTCTTCGCCGCCTTATTACGTTCCAGTGCCGGTCTGTCGGAAGTCGCCACGACTACCACTGATCTGCGCATACCTTCCTCGCCTAAGTCTCTCTCTATGAATTCCCGGACCTCTCTGCCACGCTCGCCGATCAGCGCAATGACATTGATGTCTGCCTTGGTATTTCTGGCAAACATACCCATCAACGTAGACTTTCCAACACCGGAGCCGGCGAAAATACCGATTCTCTGCCCCTTGCCGACAGTGATCATACCGTCCACCGCCTTTACCCCCAGGGGGAGCACCTGATCAATGATCTCTCTGGACATAGGATCCGGCGGTGCCGCTTCCACAGGATAAGCAGCTCCGTTAATGGTCTCTCCGTCAATGGGAATGCCCAGTCCGTTTACCGTCTTACCAAGCAGCTTGTCGCTTACTGTCACCTTCAGAGGTGCGTCCGTATTCTCCACCACGCAGCCCAGTCCGATACCATCCACGGAATCATAGGGCATGAGCAGGGTCTTTTTGTCACGAAAACCCACCACTTCTGCCATGATCGGCTTCGTTCCTTCCGTCTCCGGGAGAATCCTGCACAAATCTCCCAGCTTAGAATCCGGTCCTGCGGATTCTATGGTCAGCCCCACCACATTCACTACTTTTCCGAGCTTACGATAGAAGGTTTTATCCGCTACTTTATTATATTTTTCAAAATTAATGTTCTTTATGACCATTTATCAGCCTTCGTAAGATAGCAATTTTAATTTCTGACGCAGTTCTGCAAGCTGTGTTCCCAGTCCGCAGTCGAAGATACCACCCTCTGTCTCGATCAGGCATTCTCCCTTGCCCAGTGTCATATCTTCTATGATCTCCACGGATGCATTCGGTGACACTGCCTGGGCAGTAATCTGCTTTTTCTGCATGCTGACATAGGGATAATCTTCCTTGGACACATGAATCAGAAAACTCTTGTTATCCTCTGTGTTTCTCATGGTTGTAGAGATCAGATAACACAGAACCTCTCTGTAAGAATGCAGATCTACATGAAAAATATGCTCGTAAATACCGGTGATGGTATCTACGAACTTCGGTTCCAGTTCATCTATCATTTTCTGATATTCCGCATCCAGTCCGGCTGTCTTTTCCCTGTACTCAGCTTCCCTCTGTGTCTGTATGCGGTCTGCCTGTTCCTGTGCTTCGGCCAGTCCCTGTTTCCTTGCCTGTTCTAACACCGCCTGCTTCTCGGACTCCGCCTGTGCCCTTGCGTCCTGTAAAATGCTTTCCGCCCGGGCTTTTGCCTCCTCTACGATCTGCGCGGCCTGTGCTTCAGCATCTTCCCGCAGCTTCTGTAAATCTTCTCCTGCCTTGATCACATTCCCACAGTTCTGCGGTTCCACTTCGGGCTCTTCCGTATCTGCCACCAGGGCATCCACTTTATCTGCCGCAAGACCGGAGACAAAGCCCTCCGTTTTTGTCTGCTGCATTTTTGCAGACAGTTCCTGAATCCGCTTTGCCACCAGGTCATTGGTATTGATCACTCTGGTATCGTCTTCCGAAAGCTTGGTAAATCCACGTTTTAACAGATTACTAGACAACGATCTCGTCACCTCCACCTCTGGAAATGATGATCTCACCGGAATCCTCCAGCTTACGGATAATATTGACGATCTTCTGCTGTGCTTCCTCTACATCCTTCATACGGACAGGTCCCATGAATTCCATATCTTCCTTAATCATAACCACCAGACGCTTGGACAGGTTATTGAAGATCGCATTCTGTACCTGTTCGTTGGCGCCCTTCAGTGCCACTGCCAGATCGTTATTGTCCACATCACGCAGCACACGCTGAATTGCTTTGTCGTCCAGTAAAAGGATATCCTCGAACACAAACATTTTTTTGCGGATCTCGTCTGCCAGTTCCGGCTCCTCGATCTCCAATGTCTCCATAATGTGTTTCTCGGTACCGCGGTCTACGGTATTCAGAATATCTACCACTGCATCGACACCACCGATAATGGTATAGTCCTGATTCACCAGACTTGCCAGCTTGGATTCCAGTACCTTTTCCACTTCTTTGATGACATCGGGACTGGTACGATCCATAACAGCAATACGTCTTGCCACTTCCGCCTGACTGTCGGGAGGCAGTGCAGAGATGATCAGTGCTGCCTGACTGGGAGCCAGATAGGACAGGATCAGGGCTATGGTCTGCGGATGCTCATCCTGAATGAAGTTGATCAACTGGCTGGCATCGGTCTTACGCACAAATTCGAAAGGCTTCACCTGCAGAGACGCAGTCAGCTTACCGATAACATCCATTGCCTTGTCGGTGCCCAGTGCCTTCTCCAACAGTTCCTTCGCATAATTGATACCGCCCTCGGCAATATACTGCTGTGCCAGACAAACTTCATAAAATTCGTTGATCACTTCTTCCTTCACCTGGGGGGTTACGCTTCGGGTATTGGCAATCTCCAGGGTCAGTTCCTCGATTTCTTCCTCTTTTAAGTGTTTAAAAATTCCGGCGGATCTCTCCGGTCCCAATGCGATCAAAAGGATTGCTGCTTTCTGCACCCCCGATATTCCGCCTTCTGCTTTTGTCTTTGCCATAGTTACTCCGTTTCTTAGTTCCAGTCCTCGTTCAGCCAGTTACGCAATAATGCTGCTGCGGATTCCGGATTCTCATCTACGAATTTCTCGATCATCTTACGTGTCTCGGATTTGGATTCCACATCGATATCTTCCAGTTCCGACTCAGGAGTGGATTGCAGCATATTTTCCACAGATACTTCCTCTTCCTGCTGTACTGCCTGTCTGGTGCGCATGCTGTGCAGTACCACAAAGGCTAACAGTCCGAGGATCAGTACTAACATTACTATGCTGAGTATGTTCTGTACACTGACAGGCTTACTCTCCTTGTCATAAAAGATCGGGCTTTCATAAGCAATGATCGTAATCTTATCTTCGCTGATGCCGGTGGCATTTGCTACCAGGCTGTACATATCCTGATCCACATCGATCTTTTTGTCTGCACTGTTCTGGGATTTGTATTCGTCCCATGTTGTGCCATCCAAAAGTCCCTGTCTCTTCACATCCTCGTAATGGACCTCCCGGTAAGTGATGGCCGCAATAGAGATGGAAGAATTCGTATAATTGATTCCCCCTGCCGGAGTTACGGTGTTCGTAATAGACTCGTTGGGCAGGTAATCTCTGCTCGTCTCGGAAGTGGACGAAGAGCTGTTATTGCTGTCCGGTGATACATAGGTGGTATTACCGCTCTCGCCGTTGGAGGTAGTACCGGGTACTCCGCCACCGTCATTGGTATTCTCACTCTCATAGGTCTCCTCATGAGAAAGCATACCCTCTGTTCTGTCGGAGTTTGCATAATATTCTTTTACGGTCTCTTCGTAATCGGAGAAATCCATGCTCAGATGGCTGGTAACTGCCGCATCGTTATACTGCTTGGTTCCCAGCAGCACCTTTTTTACCTGATTGGCGATCATAGACTCCGCCTGATTCTGCAATTCCTGCATGGAATTGGCAATACCCGCGGAGCTGTAATCATCCCCGCCTGCAAACAGCAGATTGGAATCTGTATCCATAATCGTAATATTCGCCGTAGTGTCATTTCGCAGCCAGGTAGCCACACATTTTGCCAGTGCTGCCGCATTGGCGGAAGTAAAGGTTCCGTCCAGTTCCAGCTGAATGAACGCAGAAGCCTCTTCCTTCTGTGCTGCCAGCGTTCCGTTATCCTTTGGAAAGCTCAAATGCACTTTAGCGGATTTTACGGCACTCTGTGCCTCTATGGTCTGGGTGATGTATTTTTCCAGATAGGAATTGTAAAGTCTCTCCTTGTCAGTAGCAGTCGTAGACATACTGTTGCCCAGATAATCGCTCAGTTTCAATTCATCCGGCATGTATCCCGCAGATCCGAGTGCCAGATTTGCCGCACTCTGTTTGCTGCTCTCTACATCGATCTTCAGTCCATCATTGGATTCTCTGTGTCCGATCCCCGCGCTATCCAGAGTGGATATGATCTCTGACGCCTGTGCGGTGGTCTCACAGGTGATCAGCCGGACATACTGTGGTTTGGTCATGACGTACATGATGATCGCAAATGCGAAAATCACGACCGCAGCAGCTCCGATAATGATGCTCTTCTGTCTGGTCGTGAACTTGTTCCACCATTCCAGTATTTTTGCAGGTATTTCTTTTAATCTGTCTGCCATTGCAGCTCTCTCCTCTTATGTCAAGATTAACTTCTGCCTGATCAGATCTGGATCTGCATCAGTTCCTTGTATGCCTCCATCACCTTATCGCGGATAGCTACCGTATACTGCAGTGCGGTAGATGCCTTCTCCATGGCAATGGTAAGATCATGAGTGTTGTCCGTCTCACCCAGTGCAAAACGGATCTTCTCATTCTCGGCATCCGAGAGATAGCTGTTGGTTGTCTTTACGTTGTCAATAGCTGTATTCAGAAAAGCTTCGAACATTGTGCCCTCTGCCTTTTTCTCCTTCTCTGCCAGCATTCCGGTCAAAGAGGTGGGAGATACACTGGCGGTACCATTTACACTATTCAAAGCGGTAATTGCGGAAATATCCATTTTAATAAACCATGTCCTTCCTTACATGTATTGCGGCTTTTGTATCCGGCAGCCGCCTAAGGGATCCGTCAGATTACTGACCGATCTCAAGACCTTTTAGTGCCATGGACTTGCTGGCATTAAATGCCGTAGAGTTCGCCTCGTAGGATCTGCTGGCATCGATCAGGTCTGTCATCTCGGTGATAATATTCACGTTGGGATAGGTCACATAACCGTTCTCATCCGCATCCGGATGGGAAGGATCATATACCATATTCATCTCCGTTGTGGTGTCCTCGAAGATCTGACTCACTTTAACACCGCTGCCGGTATAGCTGCTCTTCACATCATGGAACACCTGACTGAAGGTCTGCTGCTGATTCTTCTGCTGAAAAGTAACGATCTTACGGCGGTAAGGGGTACCATCTTCGGTTCTCGTGGTATTGGCGTTGGCAACGTTTTCAGAGATCACGTCCATACGCAGTCTCTGTGCGGTAAGTCCCGACGCCGTAACATCAAATGCTGAAAACATACTCATACGCTATTCCTCACTTCATCACTGTCTGTAAATTGGTAAATTCCTGATTAATACTGCTGATCAATCCTTGATATTTTAGCTGATTCTCCGCCAGCATTACATTTTCGTTCTCAATATCCACATTGTTGCCGTCCAGGCGGTAGGAATAATTGGCATAATCCACATACGCTCTGCCACGGAGTCTGCTTAAGTTAATATTGCTGACCTTCTCGTCCATGGACTCATACCGGTTGTTCCCCAGTGCCTTCTGCAGTACTGATTCAAATGCCACATCCTGTCTCTTGTAGCCCGGTGTATCCACGTTTGCAATATTATTGGAAATAGCTTCGTTGCGTTGCCATGCAGCATCCGCTGCACGATTTAAAACATTGATATAATCAAACGCGTTTGTCTGTATCATACTACCTCACATTCTGCTGTTCCTTAGGGAATCGATAAAATCGCCTAGGAACCGCTTCTACCATACCCACACTACTTTATTATAAAGTATTTCGACAAAAACACAATACTAAAATAAGAGAAGAGACCATTTTTCGCAATAGTCTCTTCTTCCTAATCTGTCATTATTTTCGTATTTTTGCTTAATTCCGGCCGTTCTGACGCTTTAATTCTTCGATCTCATCAAACACGGCATCGTTCAACACCTTGATATATGTTCCCTTCATGCCGGAGGATCTGGACTCAATAACGCCGGCACTTTCAAACTTTCTTAAGGCATTGACAATGACGGATCTGGTAATACCGACTCTGTCGGCGATCTTGCTTGCTACCAGGATTCCTTCCATACCGTTTAATTCATCGAAGATATGGGTAATGGCTTCCATCTCCGAGAAAGACAGGGTGCTGACTGCGGATTTCACAACCGCTACCTTACGACTCTCTTCCGCACTCTCTTCGTTCACTGCCCGGAGCATTTCCAGTCCCACCACGGTGGTCCCATACTCGCAGAGAATAATATCGTCAATGTCATACTGTTCGTTGCACTTATAAATAAAGAGTGTTCCCAGTCTCTCACCGGCGATCTCGATAGGAGTGATGATCGCCTGGAACTTTCTCGTATCGATATTCTCGAAGCCCAAAGTCTCCAGATTGACATTCTCCTTCGTGGATAACACACCAAGCAGTCTCTCATTTAACATTGGATCGATAAATCCGCCGATATTGTCATCCAAAAGCTCTGTAATGGGTTCGATCCCGTCGGATTTACCTACTCCCAACACCTTACCCTTCCTGCTGATTACCAGTACATTGGAATTCAGGATCTCGCGCATTACCTTACAGATATCGCTGAATACCACTTTGCTGGAGTTGTTATTGTGTAACAATTTACCGATCTTACGTGTCTTGTCCAACAATTGTACGCTGCTCATCTATCTTCCTCCGTTTACACATACTACGAAACTACGAGATGTTATGCACATTGTAGCACATGTAATTTCAGATTACAATGGAAATAGCGCTAATTTATGAGAAAATTCTGACAGTATATAAAACTACTTCTCTTCCGTCGGTTTATTTTTTACATAACCACATTGTTCGTCCATGCAGACCAGCTTGTTACCTTTTTCCAGTAGCAGCTTACCACAACGGGGGCATTTCTCCCCCGAAGGCTTCTGCCATACCATGAAATCACATTCCGGATTATCGATACAGCCGTAATATCTTCTGCCCTTCTTGGTCTTCTTCATGACAATATCTTTGCCGCACTTGGGGCATGCCACACCAATCTTCTCGAAATAAGGCTTGGTATTGCGGCACTCCGGAAATCCGGGGCATGCCAGGAATCTGCCGTGAGGTCCGTATTTGATCACCATGCGTCTGCCGCACAGTTCACAGACTTCATCGGATTCTTCATCTGCGATCGTCACCTCTGCCAGATCTTTCTCAGCTTTTTTCACTGCTGCATCCAGATCCGGATAGAAGTTCTCCACAATGGTCTTCCACTTCACGGTGCCTTCTTCCACGCCATCCAGTAAGGTCTCCATATTGGCGGTAAAATTTACATCCACGATGGCAGGGAAGGCTTCCTTCATCATATGATTGACCACTTCCCCCAGCTCCGTTACATAGATATTACGATTCTCCTTGGTAATATATCTTCTGGCGAGAATCGTGGTGATGGTAGGTGCATAGGTACTGGGACGTCCGATGCCCAGTTCTTCCAGGGCACGCACCAGACTTGCCTCGGTATAATGTGCGGGAGGCTGGGTAAAGTGCTGCTTCGGATCAAAATTTAAAAATTCCAGTACACTATTCTCATCCAGGTTGCCACCCAGTACATTTTCCTCGTCCTTATCCTCTTCCTGGGTATAGACACTCATAAAACCGTCAAAGCGCATTTTCGATGCTGCCAGAGTGAAGATCCGGTTCTTTGCCTGGATCTTTACAGAGGTGGTATCATACTGTGCTGCACTCATGCGGCTTGCTACAAAACGCTTCCAGATCAGCTGATACAGCCGGAATAAATCTCTCGGAAGCTGCTCTTTGATAGCAATGGGCATACGGTTTAAATCCGTAGGGCGGATGGCTTCGTGTGCATCCTGGATCTTCTGACCGTTCTTTTTTTCTGAATTTGCAGCGGTCTTGTACTTTTCACCGTAATGTGCATCGATGAACTGCGCAGCCTGGGCTTCCGCCTCTTCCGATACACGGGTGGAATCGGTACGTAAATAGGTGATCAGACCTACCGTACCTTCTCCCTTGATATCCACACCTTCGTATAACTGCTGTGCCAGACGCATGGTCTTTTGTGTGGAGAAATTCAGCACCTTGCTGGCTTCCTGCTGTAAGGTGGAGGTAGTAAACGGAAGGGGTGCCTTCTTCACACGCTCGCCGTGTCGAACTTCCTTCACTTCGTATTTGGCGCCCTTCAGGGAATTCATGATCTCATCAGCTTCTTCCTTGCTGCCGATTCCCTGCTTTTTCTCCGTAGTTCCGTAATATTTTGCGCAGATGGGCTTTTTCTCGCCCTTTACTTTCAGATTCACATCCAGGGACCAGTACTCCTCCGGAATGAAGGCATTGATCTCATCCTCTCTGTCGCAGATGATCCGCAGAGCCACAGACTGCACGCGGCCGGCACTTAAGCCTCTCTTGATCTTCGCCCACAGAATAGGGGAGATCCGATAGCCTACCACGCGGTCTAACACACGTCTCGCCTGCTGGGCATCTACCAGATTCATATCAATCTCTCTGGCATGCTTTAAGGATTCCTTCACCGCACTTTTGGTGATCTCATTAAAGGTGATACGATATACTTTTTTATCTTCCAGTTTCAAGGCATAGTATAAATGCCAGGAAATGGCCTCTCCCTCACGGTCCGGGTCGGTTGCGAGATAGATCTTCTCTGCTTTCTTCACTTCTTTACGTAAGGATGCCAGCAGATCTCCCTTGCCGCGGATCGTAATGTATTTCGGTTCATAGTCATGTTCCACATCAATTCCCAGCTGACTCTTGGGCAGGTCCCTCACATGCCCCTGGCTGGCCATAACCTCATAATTCGCTCCCAAAAATTTTTTGATTGTCTTCACCTTCGCCGGTGACTCAACAATTACTAAATATTTTGCCATATATGCTCCCATCCATCCGTTTTCGCGGATATACGGCTTTCGGTTCCCGCCACTTTGCCGTAATTTCCCCATGATTTGAGTAATCGTGAACCACTATACAACAAAAAAATGGGAATGGCAAGAAAAATTTATAAAAAAAGAGCCAAAAAGCAATCATTTCTGCTCTTCGACACTTTTCAGGGTTGGGCTATTCTATTAAAAGAATAAGCAGCTGATAGGGGAATCGAACCCCTGTTTTCGCCGTGAGAGGGCGACGTCTTAACCGCTTGACCAATCAGCCATAGGTTACTTACGAACCTTGTTCAGTATAATACATTTATTTGAAAATTGCAAGTATTTTTTGAAAAATTTCTACAATTTTCAAAGAGCAGCTGATAGGGGAATCGAACCCCTGTTTTCGCCGTGAGAGGGCGACGTCTTAACCGCTTGACCAATCAGCCACAAAAGCAGTACTTGCATAGTATAATCGAGTTGTCGAAAAAAAGCAAGAGGTTTTTTAAAAATTTTTGCGCGGCTCAGCTTTTGCTTCATGGATCGGGCGCTCAGCCATACCGTGTGGAACACGCTGCTTTGTACGCAAGCGTCCACGCAGCGATTTCCACACGGTATGGCTGAGCTGTTACACCAGATCAAAGATGCTGATCTGATTGGACTCGGGCAGGTCTCCTAATAATCCTAACGAATCCATAAGGTCAATTATCGTCTTGGAAACCTTAGTTCTTTGACGAAAATCATCCTTGGACAGAAAGGGACCGTCTTTTGCCGCTTCCACGATGGCATCTGCCGCCTTCTCTCCCAGTCCGTCAATACTGTTCAGGGAAGGCATCAGCTTCCCATCCACGATCTGGAACGATCTGGACTGGGCCCGGAAGATATCAATAGGCTCAAACTCAAAGCCTCGCGCATACATCTCCTGCACGATACGCATATCGCCCATAGCATCTTTTTCCTTATTAGAGAGAGTATCCTGTCGTTTTTTGTACTCTGCCATCACGCTCTCCAAGTGTTTCTGCCCCTGACACATGATCTCGTAGGAAAATGCCTTGGCGCGGATACTGAAAAACGCACCATAATAAGCTAACGGATAATGAATCTTGCAATAAGCGATACGCCATGCCATCATAACGTACGCCGCCGCATGTGCCTTCGGGAACATATACTCGATCTTCTGGCAGGATTCGATATACCACTGGGGTACGTCATGCGCCAGCATATCCGCTTTCCATTCTTCCCACATGGCACATTTTCCCTTCGCCACCATACCCTTACGTACTGCCTCCATGATCTTGAAGGACTTCTCCGACTCCACGCCCATCTGGATCAGATACAGCATGATATCATCACGGGTACAGATTGCCGTGGAAATGGTCGCCACGCCGCTCATGATCAGATCCTGTGCATTGCCCAGCCATACGTTGGTACCGTGGGACAGACCGGAGATACGCACCAGATCGGAAAACGCCTTGGGTTTTGCATCGATAACCATCTGCATAGCAAAGTCCGTACCGAACTCCGGAATGCCTAATGCTCCTAACTTTGTTCCACCGATCTGTTCCGGGGTGATGCCTAATGCGTCCGTGTTCTGGAACAGGCTCATAACATCCTGTCCATCCAGCGGGATCGTCAGAGGATCTCTCCCCGTCAGATCCTGCAGCATACGGATCATGGTAGGATCATCGTGTCCCAGAATATCCAGCTTCAACAGGTTATGATCGATGGAATGGTAGTCAAAGTGTGTCGTTATGGTATCCGTGGTCATATCATTCGCGGGATGCTGCACCGGGGTAAAGGAGTTGATATCCTGTCCGAGCGGCAGCACGACGATTCCACCGGGATGCTGCCCGGTACTGCGTCGTACGCCGGTACATCCGGAAGCAATACGGTCGATCTCGCTGGTTCGCTTATGAATGCCACGTTCTTCAAAATAATTCTTCACATAACCAAAGGCGGTCTTATCCGCCAGGGTTGCAATGGTTCCGGCACGGAAGGTCTGACCCGCACCGAAAATAACCTCCGTGTATTTATGCGCTTTGGACTGGTACTCACCGGAGAAGTTCAGGTCGATATCCGGCTCCTTATCTCCCTTAAATCCCAGGAATGTCTCGAAAGGAATATCAAAGCCATCCTTATGAAGCTTCTCTCCACACACCGGGCACACCTTGTCCGGCATATCGATTCCCGCTTTACCGGCGTAAGCTTTGACCTCTTCACTGTCGAAATCCACATAATGGCACTTGCTACAATAATAATGGGGGCTTAAGGGATTGACCTCCGTAATTCCCGCCATGGTCGCCACGAAGGAGCTTCCTACGGATCCACGGGAACCTACCAGATATCCATCCTCCACCGACTTCCATACCAGCTTCTGCGCAATGATATACATTACGGCAAATCCGTTTTTGATAATGGAATTCAATTCCTTCTCCAGTCTTGCCTCTACGATCCCCGGCAGATTGGGTCCATAGATCTCATGGGCCCTATTATAACAGATCTCCGTCAGTGTCTTATCACTGTCCGGGATGACCGGGGGACATTTATCCGGGCGCACCGGCGCAATGGTCTCGATCATATCGGCGATCATATTCGTATTGGTAATGACGATCTCTTCCGCCTTGTCGCTGCCCAGATAGGAGAACTCTTCCAACATCTCCTCCGTGGTATGTAAATACAGCGGGGCCTGATCATCCGCATCATCAAACCCCCGTCCTGCCATGATGATACGACGGTAGATCTCATCCTCCGGATCCAGGAAATGCACATCGCAGGTAGCTACCACCGGCTTATGGAACTGCTCTCCCAGCTCCACGATCCTGCGGTTGATATTCTGAATATCCTCGACAGAATTCACATTTCGGACACGCTCCGAAGCGATCATGAACTTATTGTTGCCGCAGGGCTGAATCTCCAAATAATCATAGAATTTTACCAGCCTTGCGATCTGCGCATCCGACTGCCCGTCAAGCAATGCCCGGTACAGTTCTCCCGCCTCACAGGCACTTCCTAAGATCAATCCTTCCCTGTACTTCATCACCAGACTCTTGGGAATCCTAGGATGTTTGTTAAAATAGGTCAGGTGTGACTGGGACACCAGTCGGTAGAGATTGATGCGTCCCAGATCATTTTTTGCCAAAATAATGGCATGGTAGGAGGGCATTTTTTTCACAGCATCCACACTGGATGCCCCCAGTGCATTGACTTCCGTCAGATTATGGATATCCTGCTCCTCCAGCATTTTAATAAATTTCACAAAAATATGTGCCGTACACTCTGCATCATCCACGGCTCTGTGATGGTTCTCCAGAGATATCCCCAAAGTCTTCGCTACCGCATCCAGGGTATGCTTTGACTGATTCTTCAACAATACTCTGGAGATGCCCACGGTATCCACATAGGTAAACTCCTGCGGATATCCCAGTCTTCTGCAGTTCTCCATAATGAAGCTCATATCGAAGCTGGCATTGTGTGCCACCATGATACATCCCTCACAAAACTGCAAAAATTGCGGCAGGATCACATCGATCTGCGGATAATCCATAACATCCTCATCCCGGATACTTGTCAGCTTCTCAATTTCAAAAGGAATGGGTACATCCGGATTGACGAAAGTGGAAAAACGATCCACGATCTCACCGCCGGACACCTTGACCGCACCGATCTCGATGATCCGGTTATTCACCGGAGAGAATCCTGTGGTCTCGATATCGAACACCACATAATCCTCGTGCAGACTCTGTCCCTTATCATTGGTCACGATCTCCTTCAGATCATCTACCAGATAAGCCTCCACACCATAGATGATTTTGAAAAAGTCCTGCTTGTCCGGATTCTCGTCTCCGGCATCCTTACGTTTGCCCTTTTCCGCCTTCCACAGATCGTCCCAGACATGATTGGCATCGGTAAAACTCTGTACCACACCGTGATCCGTGATGGCGATGGCGCGATGCCCCCATTTATAGGCGCGTTTTACAATATCTTTGGCTTCCGAGACGCCGTCCATATCACTCATTTTGGTATGGCAGTGCAGTTCCACACGTTTTCGGGCGGAAGTATCCATTCTTGTATTAGTAAAATCAGGGATCTTCTTGATTCCGGCGATGGAGCCGATGGCAAGCTCATGGTCAAACTTATCCATCATGCAGATTCCCTTTACCTTTAAAAAGACTCCCGGCTTAATATCCCCGGTCACTTCCTTCACCTGTTCCGTACGCACGAACATCTTGATGGTCATGGTATCGGTAAAATCGGACATATTGAAGATAATGATGGTCTTCTCATTCTTAATATCCCTGGTATCCACGGACAGTACTTTTCCACGGATGGTCACTTCACCCATATCACCGATCAGTTCCTCGATCTTCATGGCTTCCTCTTCAAAATCTCTGCCATAGATCACATCGGGATTGTCCGATCTCTTCAGGGCACCTTTTTCAAAATTGCCACCCTTACGAAACTCTCCTTTTTTGAATTCGCCACGCTTGAATTCGCCACGGCCGCCCCCCTGGAAGCTCTTGGTTACGCCACCTGCCGGTTCGCTTTTTGCCTTGTCGGAATTGTCTGCCTTTTTTGGTTCCGGGCTCTGTGTATTTTCCTGCTCCGTGTTCTGTGCAGGCGCTGTGCTGTCCACAGCTTCTTCCTTCCTGCCTCTGGTGCGGCTGTAGATGGCGTCTACCTTCATGCGGATCTTGGCTTCCTCTTCCTCCTTGAATCTTCCGATTTCTTTTTCCACATAGGCTGCATGTATCTTCACAGAGAATCCACAGCGTTCCACCAGTATCTTCTCAAGGATCTGTAATATCTCTCCTTCCATACTGCGGTTCAGCACCGTATCCTCCATCGTTATCAGCATTTCATTCTCCGCAGGATACTCGATCTTGGCCGTCTTCAAGGCGTTGTACTGGATATGACTGTATTCCCGAAATTC
The DNA here is from genome assembly GCF_051972595.1 of Simiaoa sp. Taxonomy (NCBI): domain Bacteria; kingdom Bacillati; phylum Bacillota; class Clostridia; order Lachnospirales; family Lachnospiraceae; genus Simiaoa; species Simiaoa sp. The sequence goes on from NZ_JBOKRY010000006.1 coordinate 45,525, forward strand.
CTCCAAAATACTTTCTTTATAGATATCCATCAGCTTTTCCGGATTGTATTGGGAAGAAAGTTCAAATTTTTCGTATATTTTTACTGTCAGATTGGCATCCGGAAACAACTGCTTTTTAATCTCCTGTTCCGCGGTCCAGATATCTGTTTTCTGAATCAGACGGGTACTTTTTAAATACACCCGAAGAAAGTCTCTGCGCTTTGTCGCCGAGACTCTCTCTACTTCTGTCTGACCCATCAGGTCATGAATATCCATATTCAACTGTAAATTCGGAAATACTTCAAAAAAAGGTTTACTCATCTATTTTAACTCCAATGATCCAATTCCTCTTTTAAGGCGGGGAGCAGCTGATCCTCCGGAAGCTTTTTCACGATCTCACCATGTTTGATCAACAGTCCTTCTCCGATACCGCCCGCTACTCCCAGATCCGCTTCCTTCGCTTCTCCGGGTCCGTTCACTACGCAGCCCATTACTGCCACCTTAATATCTAACGGATAATCCTCCACCAGCTTTTCCACCCTGGTCGCCAGTCCGATCAGGTCGATCTGGGTTCTGCCACAGGTAGGGCAGGATACGACTTCGATGCCGCCCTTTCTGAGTCCCAGGGTACGCAGGATCAGCTTCGCGGACTTGATCTCCTCCACCGGATCTCCGGTCAGGGATACACGGATCGTGTCACCGATGCCCTGGCTTAAGATCAGGGACAGACCAATGGCAGATTTGATATTGCCGCTATTGACTGTACCGGACTCGGTAATGCCCACATGCAGCGGGTATACTGTCTTCCCTGCCAGCAGTTCATGGGCTTTCACGCACATTAATACATCCGAAGACTTGATACTGATGACCAGATTGTCATATCCTAAGTCTTCGATCATGTGCACCTTATCCAGTGCGCTCTCCACAATGCCCTCGGCTGTCACACCACCGTATTTCTCTATTAACGGCTTCTCCAGGGAGCCGCTGTTGACACCGACACGTATGGGGATATTCCGCTCCTTCGCCGCATCCACCACAGCCTTCACCCGCTCCGTACTTCCGATATTGCCGGGGTTGATACGGATCTTGTCCGCACCGTTCTCGATGGCAGCCAGAGCCATACGGTAGTCAAAATGAATATCCGCCACCAGCGGAATATGAATCTGCTTCTTGATCTCACGGATGGCTGCTGCCGCCTCTAATGTGGGCACCGTACAGCGGATGATCTCACAGCCTGCCTTCTCCAGACGTAAAATCTGCTCCACCGTAGCCTTCACATCCTCCGTCTTCGTATTGGTCATGGACTGAATGGCGATCGGATTCCCGCCACCGATCTTCCGGCCTCCGATCTGTATCACTTTCGTATGCATTCTGTAAGTATCTTTATCGTTCATAAGGGGTACCTGACCTTTCTCATCATTCTCATGTATGACTATTACTATACCCCTTTTTTCAAATCCTTGTCAATTCGCAGAAGTGCCAAAATACCCCGGGCTGCTTTGTCTCACATACCCGGAAAGTTCCAGCTCCATCAGTGCCCGGTGTAATGCGGCAATGTCAAGATATTCTCCCTTTTCCCACAGCTCTGCAAGAATCGTCTCCGCAGTCTTCGGCACGGGAGTCAGTCTCTCATACACCTTTTTCAGAGGCTCCTTCAATTGCAGATTTTTATTTTTTCTGTGCTTTTTCTTTCTTTTATAAATATCGCTCTCCACAGGAAGCTCCTGTCTCTCTTCCCAGCTTTGCAAAAATTCCTCCAGAAACTGTTCCGGCGAAAGCATCACTCCCGCGCCCTGGTTTAGCAACCGGTTACAGCCATCACTGAGTCTGTCCGTGATTCTGCCCGGCACCACATACACATCTCTTCCCTGTTCCAATGCCATATCCACAGTGATCAGTGTCCCGCTCTTCTGCCTGGCTTCAATGACGATCAGCGCATCCGACAGTCCGCTGACAATGCGGTTTCTGGGCGGAAAATATGCCGGCATGGCGCGGATTCCCGGCGCATAGGTGGAGAGCAGTCCTCCCTCCCTGCCCAGTTCTTCATACAATCTTCTGTTCTGGCTGGGGTAGCAGATATCCACACCGCATCCCAGTACCCCGTAGGAGGTGCCTCCCGCTGACAATGCCGCCTGCTGACTGATTCCGTCAATGCCTCTCGCCATACCGCTGATGACCTGGATTCTATGTGTGCCAAGATACCTCCCCAGTTCCTCCGCCACATATCTGCCATACTCCGAACATTCTCTGGCTCCGATGACCGCCACCGAAGGAATGGTATCCTTCGGGAGCCGTCCTTTATAAAAAAATCCATACGGTGGATCCGGTATAGTTAATAACTTTTTTGGAAATCCTTCTTCCCAGGGAAACACCAAATGGATCTGTTTCTCTGCAAGCTGTGCATATTCCTGCCTCCATGCATCCTCTTTTTTCTGCCTGTCCATATACTCCGCAATGGATTCACTCACGCATTCTCTCCAACCGGTTACTCCGGCCTCATATATCCCCTGTGGTGAGCCGAACCGCTCTTCGAGCTGTCCCGCACGTACACCACCGATCATGGGAATGCTGCATAGAAAATACGCATACATTCTCTCTGTTTCCATCCTATTCATACCGTATCTATTCCTTTCCTTCATCCCTTAATTCCAGTATTCCTCCGAAGGTCTGTAACAGGCTGCCTCCAGCAGATGATCCTTCGTGATCTCCCCATATCCCTCCAGGTCGGCGATGGTGCGCGCCGTTTTTAAGATCCTGTGATACGCCCTCGCACTCAAGGCAAGTGTATGATACATCTGTCCCATCACCTTTTTTTCTTCCGTTCCGAGCACACAGTATTTTTCCGCATCTGCGGAAGAGACATCTCCATTGAACCGGTAGTCGGTGCCTGCATATCGTTTTTCCTGCATTTTTCGTGCCGCACCTATTTTCTCCCGCATCTCTTCGCTGCTCTCTCCGGATCCGTTTTCCTGTAAATGCAGGATATCCACAGGCTGCAGCTCCACACACAGATCAATACGGTCTAACAGCGGTCCTGACACTTTTCCTAAGTATTTATCGATCTGGGGCTGTGTGCAGCGGCATTTGTTCCGATCCGGATAATATCCGCAGGGGCAGGGATTCATGGCTGCCACCAGCATAAAATCGGAAGGATAGGTGATCAGTCCCGCACTTCTTGCAATCTGTACCCTGCGTTCTTCCAGGGGCTGACGCATGCTGTCGAGCACCACCCTCTGAAACTGTGGGAGTTCATCCAAAAACAGCACCCCCCGATGCGCCAACGACACCATTCCCGGTCGCGGCACCGTCGCTCCTCCACCGATCAGAGCCGCCAAAGTGACGTTTTGATGAGGTGCATAAAAAGGTCTCTCTGTAATCAGCGCCTGCTCCGGTGGCAGAAGCCCTGCCACACTGTAGATGCTGGTGACCTCCAGGCTTTCCTCCAGCGTAAGCGGTGGTAAGATTCCGGGAATCCTTCCGGCGATCATGGACTTGCCAACACCGGGCGGTCCCATCATTAACAGATTATGAAAGCCTGCTGCCGCGATCAGCGCACCTCTCCTGGCACTCTCCTGACCCGCCACTTCCCGGAAATCCCCTCTTCTGTCTCCCCCGCTGCATTTCAGCAGATCCTCCGGGCAGACTCTCGGTCTGTATATTTTCTCTTCATCCTCCCCTGGATGTAACAGTGCCGTAAACAGTTCTCCCAAATTCCCAACGCCCCATACTGTCACTCCCGGGATTACCGCTGCCTCCAGGGCATTTTCCCTGGGGACAATGACCCTGTGAATTCCCCGACGGGTCGCCTCTCTTACAATCGGCAGTACTCCTTTTGCTTTTTTGATCTCACCGTTTAATCCCAGTTCCCCTAAAAACAGCGTGTCTTTCACCGCGTCCTCTTTCAGAAGCTCCATATCCTGCAATAGTCCGATGGCTATGGGCAGATCAAATGCGGTACCGTCCTTCCGTCTGTCCGCCGGTGCCAGATTCACGGTAATGTGGCCGGTCGGAATCTGAAAACCTGAATTTTTCATGGCAACACATACTCTTTCCCTGGATTCTCTCACTTCACTGCCCAGAGAACCCACCATCAAAAAAGCCGGCAATCCTCCCGCCAGATCCACCTCCACGCGGATCAGATACGCCTGCAGACCGCAGACCGCGCCGGAATAAATTGTAGAAAACATAAACTACCTCCTTTATTTTTGTTATTTTTATAAATAATGAAAAATGGAAAACGATTGCAGAAATTCTGCGGAATGTCCCGAAGGACAGTTGCTTGAAAAAAACTTTGATAATACTTAGAAAAAAGAAGAAAAACAAATACCTATGCCCCGGCGGCCCACGATACCGTAAGCTGCCGGAGTCTTTTATTACCTCTTAATCAGATCTTATTCTCCATGCTGTCGGGATCCTGTGCAAACTGGATCGCATGCTCTCTGTCGATTTTACCTTCAAAATAGAGCTGGACAATGGCTTCGTCCATGGTGATCATGCCAAGCTTCCGGTTCGTCTGCATGACACTAGCCAGCTGATGGGATTTGCCCTCACGGATCAGGTTACGGACCGCATGGTTGGCATGCATGACCTCAAACGCTGCCACACGGTGTTTACCGTCCGCGGTAGGGATCAGCTGCTGAGAGACTACGGCTTCCAGGGTATTGGACAGTTGTACTCTGATCTGTTGCTGCTGATGGGGCGGGAATACATCGATGACACGGTCTACGGTACTGGCGGCACCAATGGTATGCAATGTAGACAATACCAGATGTCCGGTCTCCGCTGCCGTGATTGCTACGCTGATGGTCTCGAAGTCACGCATCTCTCCTACGAGAATGACATCGGGGTCTTCACGAAGGGCTGCTCTTAAGGCATTGGCATAATTGTTAGAATCAATGCCGATCTCCCTTTGGTTGACCATGGACATCTTATGCTGATGCAGATACTCGATGGGGTCTTCCAGAGTGATGACATGGGCATCTCTGTTGTTGTTGATCTTGTCAATAATAGCGGCAAGGGTAGTGGATTTACCGCTTCCGGTAGGCCCGGTGACCAATACCAGTCCACGTTTGCGCTGATACAGATCCACCACGGATTCCGGTACACCCAGTTCTTCCGGAGAGGGCACCACGGTACCCACCAGACGGAATGCCAGTGCCACAGAGCCTCTCTGTTTATAGGCATTGACACGGTAACGTCCACAGTTGGGGATGGAGAATGACATATCGTATTCTCCCCGTTCCTCGAAACGTTCTCTCTGTACTTCCGTCATAATATTGACTAATACCTCCAAAGTATCCGCAGGAAGCATCTTCGGGTAATCCATGGTGATCAGATTACCGTTCACACGCATCTTCGGCGGAATACCTACCGTAAGATGCACATCACTTGCTCCCGCCTCCTTGGCGGCTCTGAGTATTTCTTCGATTGTTGGCATAGTTGCTCCTCACTATTTGCTGAATATGTATCTGTTATCCATGGTCTTCATGATATCCACGATGTGAATATCTTCGTTCTCCGGAAGTGACAGATTCAAAATACTGTTATCCCGGAAACTTACCAGTGTGGGACGCAGTACATTTTCTTCATTTTCATTTAATACCAGTGCCTTTTCCCCTGTGCTGAGTTCCACGCTTGCCCCGGGCGGCAGAATATTGATAGAACGGATCAGCGCCCGTACCGTCTCCGGATCATAGACCTCAGGGTGTTCTATGAATTCCTGGATGGCTTTCACTTCCGATTGTGCTGTACCCTGCAGCGTCATGGCAGTGATCTCATCGTAGCGGTTCGCCACCAGCAGGACACCGGATCCCGCCAACATCTTGTACCGGCTCTTCTCCCCGTCTGCCGGGAACAGATCCATCTGCTTTCTCGCTGCCTGCTGGCAGATTCTGCGGATATGCATTCCTTCGGTTGCAAAGGCCTCCTCGATCATCCCATAAGCTTCTTCCTGGGTCTCACAATTCTTAAGCATGTCCTCCTCGGAATAGGGTGCTCCGTAATACACAGCATCCTTTTTTCCCAGTTTGCCCATATCGTGGAGAATTGCAGCACATACCGTATGGTACTGTTCTTCCCGCCTTAGATTCATTACATGGGTGATCATGGCACAGAGTATTGCCACATTCAGGGAATGTCTGGAGACATAGTCCTCCAGACTCCTCAGATTCTGATAGAAATTGATCTTCTCATCCAGATGTCCGTAATTGCGGATGACCATGTCTGCAATCGCCTGGGTACGGCTCTGCTTTCTGGTCTTTCGGATACGTTCCTGTTCCTCTTCGATGGCGCCAACTGCCTTGATCTGGAACCGTTCAAACTCCAGGTCCTCCTGTGTCATGGGCGGAAGCGGTTCTGCCGGTTCCAGCACATAGACGCCGATCAGTCCGAAATTGCGGATGCTTTCTATTGCCTGTACTGACAAAAGGGAATTCCGGTCAAACAAAAGAATGCTTTTCTTATTATAAACAGGTCTCGCCAGGCGCATTCCTGTCTTTAAGTCTTCCGTTCTCACAAAGTGCATCCTTTTCCCCCCTTATCCTGTGTAGTAACACTATTACCAATATAGCACAGCGTCGTACTCTTGACAAGCCTGCGTTATTCTTCCTTCAGCTCTGCTGCCAGCTTCTGCAGTGCTCTTTTTTCCATGCGGGAGACATAGCTCCTCGAGATTCCTAAAACATCTCCCACTTCCTGCTGTGTATATTCTTTGTATCCTAAAATTCCGTAGCGCATCACCAGAATCTTATACTCTCTCTCGGTCAGACAGTGGTCTAACGCCACCAGCAGACGTTTTCTGTTCCTCAAAAACTCCAGGTCCTCTACCACATCTCTCTGCTTCTCTTCGATCACATCCAGCAGATGAATGGCATTGCCTTCCTTATCCTGCCCGATGGGTTCGTACAGAGAGACTTCTCTGGACAGTTTTTTGCGGCTGCGCAGCATCATCAGAAGTTCATTATCGATGCAGCGGCAGGCATAGGTAGCCAGTCTCCCTTTTCCGGAATCAAAAGAATTCACCGCTTTGATCAGACCAATACACCCGATGGAGATCAGATCCTCCATATCTTCCTCTACATTTTGGTATTTTTTCGCAATGTGCGCCACCAGACGCAGGTTCCTCTCTACCAGAATCTCTTTTGCCTGCCTGGCTTCTTCCACGGTACCTTCCCTGAGCATACGGATATAATAAGCTTCTTCTTCCGCGGTTAATGGCTGTTGAAAGGTCTTCAAAGAGCACCTCCGTGGACAGTTGCTTATGATAGTTTATGTGATTTTCTGTCCACAAGTGCCTGTCAGTCCCCCGGGGATCTTCAGAATAAAAACTGCGCCATGACGTAATTGCTTACATCCAGCCCCCGCCCGGTAAGCATAAGCCGCCGTCCCGTCTCATCTTCCCTGACAGTAAGCAGCCCATCCGCTACATTTCGTGCGATCACTTCTCCGTAGACCTCTTCCAATGTCTGCCCATAGCAGCGTGCAAATTCCGGATACGACACGCCCCGTATTAACCGCAGTCCTAAAAACATGGTCTCTTCCATCTGTTCCTGCGTGGTAAGGCTCTGTTGTTCTTCCCGGCAGGCAAGCGGATGTGCCAGATAAGCGTTAAGATCTCTTCCGTTCTGAAATCTCACGTTGCCGATCAGGGAAGCCGCCCCTATACCAAATCCAAGATAATCTCTCCGGATCCAGTAGCCCACATTATGCCTGCATTCGTATCCGTCTAAAGCATAATTGGAGATCTCATAGCGATGGAAACCATATCCCGCCAGCACCTCTATGGTCTCCTCATACATGGCGCGCTCCGTATCTTCTTCCGGCAGAGGCAGTTCTCCTCTGTCCGCCATCGCCGCAAAAGGGGTTCCTTCCTCCACGATCAGGCTGTAAGCTGAGATATGCTGCGGCATGGGCTCTAACCGCAGCACCTTTTCCAGTGTGTCCTTATAGCTTGCAAGAGTCTGTCCCGGCAGTCCGCTCATGACATCCACATTGATGTTCGTAAAACCTGCTTCCACCGCCTCCCGATACACCTGACAGAAACCGTCAAAATCATGGATTCTTCCAAGTATCTTCAGTTCCTGCTCCTGCGCCGACTGCATGCCGATGCTGAGACGATTGATCCCCGCCGCATAAAATGCTGTGAGTTTTTCCGTAGTGACAGTGCCCGGATTCACCTCCATAGTGATCTCCGCATCCGGTGCCAGTCTAAATCCTTCCCGGATATGTTCCATCAGCTGTCTTATGCTGTCGCCGGATAACAGGGAAGGGGTCCCGCCGCCGATAAATATGCTGGTTACAATACGCTCTTTATAATCCTTTGCTCTTCCCCCGATCTCTGCAAAAAGTGCAGCCATATAGGCTTCCTTAGTCTGCTCCGTGGCAGGGGCAGACAGGAAATCACAATAGCTGCACTTTTTTACGCAAAAGGGAATATGAACATACAGTTCCAGTTCTTTTTGATTCATATTGCTCCTTCAAATGACTTGTGGTTAATTTTTATCATCCAGCTTCAGTACGCTCATAAATGCCTTCTGGGGGATCTCTACGTTACCGAACTGACGCATACGTTTCTTACCCTCTTTCTGCTTCTCTAACAGCTTCTTCTTACGGGTAATATCACCACCGTAGCATTTTGCCAGTACATCCTTACGCATGGCTTTTACCGTCTCTCTGGCAATGACCTTGCCTCCGATGGCAGCCTGAATGGGGATCTCGAAAAGGTGTCTGGGGATCTCGTCCTTCAGCTTCTCGCACATCTTACGTCCTCTCTCGTAGGCGGAGTCAGCACAGACGATAAAGGACAGGGCATCCACTTCCTCACGGTTGATAAGGATGTCCAGCTTCACCAGATTGGATCTCTCGTAACCCTTTAAGTCATAGTCAAAAGAAGCATAACCGCGGGAACGGGATTTCAGTGCATCAAAGAAATCATAAATGATCTCGTTTAAGGGCAGTTCGTATTTTAACAGTGCTCTGGTACCCTCGATGTATTCCATACCGAGGTATTTGCCCCGACGCTCCTGACACAGTTCCATAATGGAACCGATGAATTCAGAAGTAACCATGATCTCCGCATTCACCACCGGCTCTTCCATATATTCAATCTCGGAAGGATCCGGCAGGTTGGAGGGGTTGGTCAGTTCGATCACTTCGCCGTTGGTCTTATGCACCTTATAGACTACGCCGGGTGCGGTTGTCACCAGGTCGAGGTTGTACTCTCTCTCCAGACGCTCCTGGATGATCTCTAAGTGTAACAGTCCTAAAAATCCACAGCGGAAACCAAATCCCAGTGCCACGGAAGTCTCCGGCTCATAGAACAGAGAAGCGTCGTTTAACTGTAATTTTTCCAGTGCATCACGCAGATCCGGGTACTTAGATCCGTCTGCGGGGTACAGTCCGCAGTATACCATGGATTGTACTTTTTTATAACCGGGCAGGGGCTCTGCGCAGGGATTGTTGTCATCCGTCACGGTATCACCCACCGCCGTATCCTTTACATTTTTAATGGACGCAGTAATATAGCCTACCATTCCTGCGGAAAGCTCGTCACAGGGGATAAACTGTCCCGCTCCGAAATAGCCGACCTCTACCACTTCTTCCTTCGCTCCGGTAGCCATCATGCGGATCATGGTACCTTTTTTCACGGTACCTTCCATGACACGGCAGAATATAATAACACCCTTATAGGAATCGTACACGGAGTCGAAGATCAGCGCCTGTAGCGGCTTGTTGGGGCTTCCCTTGGGTGCGGGGATCTTTTTCACGATCTGTTCTAAGACTTCCTCGATGCCGATACCGTTCTTGGCTGAAATTAACGGTGCGTCCTGTGCTTCAATACCGATGACATCCTCGATCTCCTCGATGACTCTCTGGGGATCCGCGCTGGGCAGGTCGATTTTATTAATAACCGGGAATACATCCAGGTCATGATCCAGCGCCAGATAGACATTCGCCAGGGTCTGTGCCTCAATGCCCTGTGCCGCATCCACCACCAGGATTGCGCCGTCGCAGGCCGCCAGAGAACGGCTGACTTCGTAGTTAAAGTCCACATGTCCCGGAGTATCGATCAAGTTAAAGATATACTCTTCTCCGTCCTGCGCCTGATATACCGTGCGTACTGCCTGTGCCTTGATGGTAATACCGCGTTCCCTCTCCAGGTCCATATTGTCCAGCACCTGTGCCTGCATCTCTCTGCTGGTGAGCAGACCGGTCTTCTCGATGATGCGGTCTGCCAGGGTGGATTTACCGTGATCTATATGTGCCACAATACAAAAATTGCGGATCTTACTCTGGTCTATTGCTGCCATACTACTGTCCTTTCCTGACATATTCTTACGTCTGACAATTGTAGCATAAATTCCGCATTCTTGTCTATGTTTTTGCTTCGATTCCTTTCCTTATTCTCCCTTTAGCACCATATCCAGGATATGCGCCAGCGGATCACAGGCATTCATGGCCTCCTCCACCGTATTGTTCTGTGCTCCCAGTTCCACCAGAAGCGTCCGGGGACGTAAGTGCATGTTGTACCGGTAGCCCTTTAAGTAGATCCGGCGGGTCAGTCCCGGATAATATTCCGCTGCCTTTAGCTGCATCTGAAAGGAAAATGCCAGGTTTGCCTCCTGGTTTTCATTCTGAAGATAGTCGATATCTCCCGTCTTACGGGTGCGGCTGAGTCCGTTGAAAAACATAAAGCGCGCAGTGGGTCTGCCCTGGAGATCTGTTACCAGCCTCGTTCCTTCCGCCACTTCATCCCGGTGCAGATCTACGATCACCTGTATGGACGGATTCTCTGTAAGGATCTGTTCCACTGCCGGAAGGGCTTTAGAATATGCATTGTCTCTGGTCTCCACATCGTACTCGCCGGTATGATGCAGTACCGCGTAGCCATATTGTTCCCTCAGGATCTGTGTCAGATGCTCTCCCACTCCTACAATACCGGTATTCACATCTCCCGGTACAGAATCCGCAAAAGCTTCCTGGGAATGGGTGTGATAGATCAAAATCTGCGGTTTTTCTCCTTCTTTTGCCAGTGTCATATCCATCCCCAGGAGTTTCTCCGCGGACAGTTGATCACTCCCCGCCATAGTATTGGCATCAATGGCATAGAAATTCTGCACCAAAGTCTCATAATCGGACAGCTGCGTTCTGTCGATCTGCACCTGTCTGGCTGCCGGCCGGAATCCTCCCTCTGCTGCCCCGATTGTCTGCTCTGCGCGCTCCGAATCCTGCGCTGTCTGTGTCTGTTCTTCCGAAGACTGCGGAAGCAGAAGTTCCTCACTGATCAGCTCCTGCGTAGTCAGTGTCCTGTAGGTGGTCTCATCCTCCGCGATCTGCGTTTTTTGCTCCGGCAGACTTCCGTAGCCCAACAGAGGAACCACCTCTTCCATACTCTGCTGAAGCGACCATCCAAAGCCGCCTGTCTCTCCCGGGAAAGCGCCTGCTCCGGTAAATACCGGGAATTCATTTGTTCCTCCATCCACCAGCAGCAGTCCGCAGACAACCGCCAGACAAAGCATCTTCGGGCGCACGGCGGCATTTTCGTTTTTTTTCACTGTCCACGCTTTCCTTCCGCACATTCTCCCTTATATATATGCATCTATACCCAGTTTTTTTCCATGGCAATATTAATTCCTTCGGATACGGTATAGCTGACACGTTTGATCACGGAGTCAATATCTTTTCCGGTCATATACATATTATTCAGTTCTGCAAATGCCATACGATGCTGCCCCATGTATTTGACGGCATCGAACTCTTTCTCCCCGTTCATCAGTTTCTCCAGGGCATCTCCCACGATGGTGGCTGCATCCACCACTGTGGGAATCCCGATAGCGATCACCGGCACTCCTAATGTCTCTTTGGTCAGAGCATTTCTGTGATTCCCCACTCCGGATCCCGGCTGGATCCCGGTATTGGTGATCTGAATCGTACGGTTTAACCTTTTTATGCTGCGGGCTGCAAGGGCATCCACAGCGATCAATACATCCGGCTCTGTCTCCTTCACTACACCGCCTATGATCTCCGCCGTCTCCATACCGGTCTTCGCCATCACCCCCGGCTCAATACTGCTGACCAGATTCATGCGGGTACAGTTATAGGCTGCCTTTCCATAGGCTCTGACCACATGTCTGGTGATCAGCAGATTGTCCACCACCTGAGGGCCCAGGGCATCTGCCGTCACTTCCCGATTCCCCAGTCCAACGATCAACACCGCCAGTTCTTCCTGCTCCTGCGGCAACATTTTTAACAGTTCCTCCGCCAGTGCCTCCGAGATTTCTCTGTGATAATCATCATCCGGTTCCACCATGGCAGGGGCTTCCATGGTCACATAGACTCCCATGGGTTTCCCCAGTGTCTTTTCCGCATTTTTGGTGTCGATGGTCACCTTAGTGGTCCGGATATCCGTCTCTTCTTCATAGTGTTCTTCCACCGACACTCCCCGTAATCTGCTCTCTTCCTCATTGACACTTTCCCGCGCCTCCAGCGCCAGGTCTGTTCTGATCTGAAAAGTCTCCATTTTCTAACCTCTGTCCGCCTTTCGTAGATACCATATTTTTGTAATATTTTTTGCAAAAATCCGCAAAATATGTATTGACAAAAGCTGGCAGATTGTCTAAACTACAATAGTATGTTTACGTTAGTCTTCCGTGTCTGGCTAAAGTGAAACATTTCTTGTAAATTATAATTTTATTGTATACATTATGGAGGTGTACGACTTGGCTAACATTAAATCTGCAAAAAAGAGAATTTTAGTATCCCGCACAAGAGCTGACAGAAACAAGGCTATCAGATCCGGCGTTAAGACCGCTATCAAGAAGGTATACGCTGCAATCGAGACCGGTGACAAGGAAGCTGCTAAGGCTGAACTGACTGCTGCTACCAAGACCATCGAGATGGCTACTTCTAAGGGCGTTTACCACAAGAACAACGCTGCAAGAAAGGTTTCCCGTCTGAGCAAAGCTGTTAACGGAATGGCTTAATTTTTTCTTGAACTGATACAGAATTTAAGGCATACAAAAAGCACCTATACCGTCATGTAGGTGCTTTTATTGTGCAATTTAATATGTGCGGGCTTATCGCCCGCACATATTTATTTCACATTTCTTATCTTCTGTGTCCACCGCCGCCGTGACTGACACCACTACTGCTTCTGTGGCTTCCGCCATGACCTCCGCTGTGGTGACTGCTTCCGCCACTGCTACTGCTGGTCTCGATTCTTCTGGTAACCACATTCTTACGCAGATACTGATCTCTGGTATCGTTAATCTTTGGCTTTTTACCGTCAACATACTGGTTTGTTGCGGTAGTATCTTTCGCTTTGTTCTGATGAAGATTCACCGCTGCATAGATCAGCGCGACCACAAGTCCTACCAGGATCCAGGGAGCAAATGTCATGGGCATATCTTCCTGGCTCTCCTCCATGGTCCGGGTCACATAACTGATACAATTCTTATACGCTTTGTAGGGGCTTTCGTCTATGTAGTCATCCACTGCATACAATGCCTGGTCGATCTCATAATCTCCGAAATAATCATAGACATTTCCGCAGGTGGACAGCCAGCTTCCCTTCTGTCCCTCATAGGAATTATCCAGAAGCAGAACGCCGTTGCCATGTACCTTGTTATAACCATAATTATTGTAATCATAGAAGTTATCCGCCAGATCTCTCATGGCAGTGCTCCAGTCGGTGCTGCCGACCTCCTTCGCATGGAATGCCTCCGGAAGATCCGGATTCTGCAGATCATATTCTACCGATTCGGAAATCGTTACGATGACGATATCTGCCTGAATCTTCTCCTCACACTCCGCGATATATTCCCGCAGGCTCTGCTCTTCTTCGTCTGTCAGCATATCCGCGTAATCATATACGCGCTCTGCGGGCTCCTGACTGTTGTCCCGTACAGTCTTAGGTTTGAGTGCATGAACAACTGCCGCTCCGATGGTGATTACCGCCAGTATACCGGCAATGATAAACCATATTTTAAAATATTTGAAGTACTGTCTCAGCGCTTCTTTTTTAATATCTTTTTCCATTGTCCTGTTATCCTTCCCTCATAATCTTTACAGCAGACTGGCAATCGCATTTACCATGCATAAAATTGCCGCCAGTGTCACACCAAGTGTTCCCGCATAAGCCCACACCTTTGCTTTGGAAATCGGTGCGATACCTACCAGTTTACCGGTCTGTCCGTTCACATAGAAAGGATACTCTTTCCCTTTATAGGTATAATCATACTTCCATACCGGCAGAAGTCCGTAATTTACATCACTGCCTGTTACGCTGATATTTTCTCCCAGTTTGCGTACACTGGAATAGCCGGAATAACTATCATGCAGCAGCTTCTGCGCATCTTCCTGCATCTTCGCCTTCGCACGGCTCTCCACCAGATCGGAGGTCATATTGTAACGCTCACTGTAAAATCCGGACAAATACTCCGGCTTGAACTCCTGCAACTCCTTATAATCATAAGGCTCCATCAGATCCATGACATCATCCGGCATTCCTATGGATGCATCCACTGGAATCTTATCAAAATTAATATCCATATCCCTGACAACATCATAATAAGAAGTCTCCGTATACTGCGTATTGCCGGTAGTCCAGCTGCGCACCTTGGTACCCTCGCCGTGGAATGTACAATTGGTATCATAATCGTAAAACCAGAACGGTACATAATCACCATGGATGCCATTCAGTCTTACCTCAGACAGAAAATCCGTCGGTGCGAAAATACATTTTTCAAATTTGTCACGGATCAGCTTCTTGCAGCCTTCCTTCCCCATACGGAACGGGATCAGCATATGCGGTGTGTAAGCACCGGCAATCTGTTCATCCACGATCACGTAATTGTCACAGTACGGACACTGCGTAGCAGAAGTACTGGCTGTCATAGAAATCTCACCGCCACAGTTGGGACATACCTTCGTCACCTTTTTCTGAGATTCTCCTTCCGCCGCTGCCATTCTGCTTACCGGCTGACCTGCTCCCACCTGTGTCGTTCCCTCCGCAGCACCGTTCTCCTCACCGCTTGTCTCGATCACGCCATCCTGGCGCTCTTCACTGTCCTCACTTTCACAGAAAGGACAGAACATTTTCTTTCTCTCCGGGCTGTAAACTACATTACCGCCGCAGTTTTTACATTTAAAGATCATCTTACCCCTCACTTTCTGCCTTTTACGACATTTTTCTTGGTAGAACCTTAATTATCTTACCATACATTTTCTCGTATTTCCATAGCTTAAAATGCACATAAGCTTTCTTATCGTTCGGATTACCGCGCTCTTAAGCCTTCTTAAGCTTTCATCAGATCCGCATAATCCTCCGGCAGAAACCGGTGATAGATCACATGGCATCCCTCGTCCCGGAAGCAATAACAGTATGGGTCTCCTATCTCTTCCGGGAATCGGATCATGATATCAAAATCCTCTCCCCGCATCTCTTCTATATGGATATTCTCACTATACCGTAAAAATAATTGCCGGATGTCTTTGATCTTACAGTCATGCTGTCCGATCAGCCGGATCAGTTCATAGATAAATCCTGTCTCCGCAAAATGCTCATGGACATAGGCACTGCCCTCCTCCGGAATACAGAGGCAGAACCGGTCCCCTCTGCGGGTAACGGTGAGTTTCCCAAGCTTCTCTGTCATGCTCTCCGGCTGTCCGGTCAGAGTGACTGACATCTCTTCTGCCGTATCCTCAGTGTTCAATAAATGGTTCAGCGTGGATAATGGATAATACAGGCGGATCTTCTCACGGCGGAATCCAAGCTTTGCCTGCTCCTCCTGGATCACATCCATAAGATTTTTTTCTAATTTTTCAAATGTCATGACTTTCTTCCCTGATCTCCTGTACCAATTCCTCACTGCATTCCGCAATGGCACAGATATCCTCATTCTTATAGCCTCTGGCAATCATGTTCCGGACGATCTGCACCGTCTTCCCGGTAGCTCCGATCTGTTCTCCGATCTGTTGTCCAATACGCTGCCCGATCTGCTCTCCAATCTTCTGTCCGATCTCTTGTCCGATCTCTTGTCCGATCTCCTGTCCGATACTCCGTTCCTCTGTCCGCAGATCCATCAATGCCTTACACATATCATATCTCTCCTCTCCGCTTTCCTCGATTGTCACATAATACTCCATATTCTCTGTCAGTTCCCAAAAGCCCATAAGTACTGCCATAGCTGCCGCCGTATCCGCAGGCAGTCTGCGATATGCAGGGTCTGAAGATATCAGCTGCTCCAGTCTCTGTCTGTCCCCCCGGCAGGCAAGTGCCTGAAATACTTCCCGCAGATCCGTGCGGAACCGGTCAAAATCATCCTCTTCATTAATACAATATAACTTCATGGGATAGTCTGCAAAGGGAAGTCTCGTCCTGACCGTCTCTTCCTCCAGATTCATCATATCCGCCAGACACAGCGGTCCGTCCCAGGTATCCTCCCCGTGATATAAACATAATGTATACACCGGAACCAGTCTGTCCTGCTTACGGATTCCGCTGAGACGCTCTGCGTTTCTAAGTTCCCCGGTCCCCGTATATTTGCTCCGCAGTTCCCGAAGCTGCTTTAAATATTCCTGTACATCATATTCCATGCAGCGCAGAGGCATTGTATAGTCCACATAGCTTTGCGCCTCCACCGCCAATATCCGGAACATGGTACCGTCTTCCATCCTCTTCTTCACATCCCGGTATTCTTCCCGGTGCTTTCCGTTCCCTGGTCTTTTTCGTTGGTTCCCTCTCCGTCCTCCGGGATGCCCCTGCTGTTTAGGTGGATGTACCGTATAACGTTCCGACTGTTCACTTAACATCTGAGGTTCTATCACCTGCTCCCCCTGAAAAAATACAACATTGAACAGATCCGCGAACCGGTACGCATCCCCCAGGTACTCCTGCATGACTACTGCTGCTTCTCCCATTTGTTACCTCCTCGGTAGTATGATAGGAGATTCCGACAAAAATGTCTGTAACAGCATACACGGCATTTACGTACAAACGCATTTAACACTATGCAAAAATTACATTGGGAATACGTCAGGTCAGAATCTCCTGCTTCTAGAATGTTGGATCTTATTGAAAAAGCACGATTTTCCGACTTGTCAGATGTACCAGATTTGCCAAAAAGAAAACTACTATGCTTTGTATCTAACATAGCATAGTAGTCTTTTCGTTGCAAGTATTATTCTTATTTTCTAAGAATTATTTGTTATAACAAACAATCTGTCCGAAATCAGCCTTCAAGGAAGCACCGCCTACCAGACCACCGTCGATGTCTGCCTGTGCAAACAGTTCGGGAGCGCTGGAAGCAGATACGGATCCGCCGTACTGGATACGGATAGCTGCTGCAGTTGCATCATCATAGATCTCAGCGATGCACTCACGGATTGCCTTACATACTTCCTGTGCCTGCTCGGTAGTAGCTACCTTGCCGGTACCGATTGCCCAGATGGGCTCGTATGCGATCACAGCGGTTGCTGCCTGTGCAGCAGTTACATTCAGGAATGCGATCTTGATCTGCTGACGGATGAAGTCGATGGTAACCCCCTGCTCTCTCTGCGTCAGAGTCTCACCACAGCAGATGATGGGAGTAATACCATGCTCGAAAGCCTTGAGGACTTTCTTGTTCACGGTCTCGTCAGTCTCTGCAAAGTACTCTCTTCTCTCGGAGTGACCGATGATCACATACTTCACACCTGCATCATCTAACATTGCAGGAGAAATCTCGCCGGTGAAAGCACCCTTCTCCTCGAAGTACATATTTTCGGCACCAATCATGATATTGGAACCCTTTGCTGCCTCCATAGCGGGAATGATGTCGATTGCAGGAACGCACAGAAGTACGTCTACTTCATCATTTGCTACGAGGGGCTTTAAAGTATTGATCAGTTCTACTGCCTGGCTGGGAGTCATGTTCATCTTCCAGTTGCCGGCAATGATCTTCTTTCTTGCCATAATCATACACCTCTTATTTTTTATCGTTCTTATCGTATATCGGAGAATGCCTTTGGCATTCTCCTCAGAATAACTTAGAACTACTTAGGCGGCGTACTATGACGCCTTAGTAGTTCTTTATTCTGTCTTATCATCTGCTGCTGCCACACACGGCGTTGCGCTCACAACAGCTACTTATTTGTCGTCTGCTGCGGCAACTCCGGGAAGCTCTTTGCCTTCCAGGAACTCCAGGGAAGCTCCGCCACCGGTAGAGATGTGGCTCATCTTGTCAGCAAAGCCAAGCTGGTTAACAGCTGCTGCGGAGTCACCACCTCCGATAATGGTAGTTGCATCGGTCTCAGCCAGAGCCTTCGCTACAGCGATGGTACCTGCTGCCAGGGTAGGATTCTCGAATACGCCCATAGGTCCGTTCCATACAACGGTCTTAGCGGTCTTAACAGCCTCAGCATACAGAGCTGCGGTCTTGGGTCCGATATCGCATCCCTCTCTGTCTGCGGGCATGTTGGTAACATCATATACCTGAACCTCAACAGGAGCATCGATCGGGTTAGGGAAATCAGCGATGGTTACGGAATCAACAGGCAGTAACAGCTTCTTGCCCAGCTTCTCAGCCTTTTCCATCATTTCCTTACAGTAGTCGATCTTGGTATCATCTACCAGAGACTTACCGATTTCATATCCCTTTGCCTTTAAGAAGGTGTAAGCCATACCACCACCGATGATCAGGGTATCACACTTCTCTAACAGATTGGAGATAACGTTCAGCTTGTCTGCAACCTTTGCACCACCCAGGATAGCTACGAAAGGTCTTACGGGATCTTCTACAGCCTTACCTAAGAAGTTGATCTCCTTCTCCATCAGGTAACCTACTACGTTCTGACCACCCTTAGCGGTGATGAACTTGGTAACGCCTGCTACGGAAGCATGTGCTCTGTGAGAAGAGCCGAATGCATCACATACATACAGATCAGCCAGGTCAGCCAGCTCTTTGCTGAATTTCTCACCGTTCTTGGTCTCTTCTGCGCCACGGAAACGGGTATTCTGAAGCAGAACAACGTCGCCTTCCTTCATGTTCTCAACAGCCTTGGTAGCTGCTTCGCCGGTTACATTGTAGTCAGCTACGAAAGTAACCTCTTTGCCCAGCTTCTCGGACAGTCTCTTGGCAACAGGTGCCAGAGATTCGCCTTCGTTAGGACCGTTCTTTACCTTACCCAGATGAGAGCAAAGAATTACCTTGCCGCCATCGCCTATCAGCTTCTTGATGGTAGGCAGAGCTGCAACGATACGGGTATCGTCAGTGATCTCACCGTTCTTTAAGGGAACGTTAAAGTCGCATCTTACCAGGACTCTCTTTCCCTTTGCGTTAATGTCATCTACAGATTTCTTATTTAATCCCATGGTATTAACCTCCAATTATTTTAGTATCTAAAAAGGGCCCGGTCCTTGTAAGACCGGACCCTGATAGGTCTTTACGCGTTAACGCCTGTCGGCTTATGCTAACTCGCTGAAGTACTTGATGGTACGAACCATCTGAGAGGTGTAACTGTTCTCGTTATCATACCAGGATACAACCTGTACCTGAGTATTGCCATCTTCCATAGGAGCAACCATGGTCTGAGTTGCATCGAAGATGGAACCGTAGGTGCTGCCTACGATATCGGAAGATACGATCTCATCGGTGTTGTAACCGAAGGACTCGGTAGAAGCAGCCTTCATTGCTGCGTTGATCTCTTCCTTGGTTACAGCGCCCTTAACTACTGCTACCAGAATGGTGGTAGAACCGGTAGGGGTCGGAACACGCTGAGCGGAGCCGATCAGCTTGCCGTTCAGTTCGGGAATTACCAGGCCGATTGCCTTAGCTGCACCGGTAGAGTTGGGAACGATGTTGCAAGCGCCTGCACGGCTTCTTCTCAGATCGCCCTTTCTCTGAGGTCCGTCAAGGATCATCTGGTCACCGGTATAAGCGTGAACAGTGGTCATGATACCGCTCATGATAGGTCTGCAATCGTTCAGAGCCTTAGCCATAGGTGCTAAGCAGTTGGTGGTGCAGGAAGCTGCGGAGATAACGGTATCTTCGGGCTTCAGGGTCTTGTGGTTAACATTGTATACGATGGTAGGAAGGTCGTTACCTGCGGGAGCAGAAATAACAACTTTACGGGCACCGGCAGTGATATGTGCGGAAGCCTTCTCCTTAGAGGTGTAGAATCCGGTACACTCCAGAACTACATCAACCTTTAATTCACCCCAAGGAAGCTTGCTTGCGTCAGCCTCTTTGTAGATGGTGATGGTCTTGCCGTTAACGGTGATGCTGTCCTCGCCAGCCTCAACGGTGCTTGCATACTTGTAAACACCCTGAGAAGAATCATACTTCAACAGATGTGCCAGCATCTTAGGGCTGGTTAAATCGTTGATTGCTACTACTTCATATCCTTCTGCATCGAACATCTGTCTGAATGCAAGACGACCGATACGGCCGAAACCATTAATTGCTACTCTTACTGCCATTTTAGTTTCCTCCTAAAATATTAATTTTATATCTTTTGACTTACTGTGATTCACAGATTGTCAAAATTTTATCAGCAAATTCATTTTACCTAATTCCTCTTTATAATTCAAGATGTAAATGCAAAATATTTGTGATTTTGTGGTAAATTTTACAGTTTGTTTAGAAATGGTATGATTTTTGCTCCGTTTTTTGCTATACTGTACCCTGTAAATGACTTACAACAGAATGATAACCAGAAAGGATAAAAAATATGTCTATCAAAGCAGATTGTCATCTTCACTCTTCTTTTTCCG
This sequence comes from Simiaoa sp., assembly GCF_051972595.1. Taxonomy (NCBI): domain Bacteria; kingdom Bacillati; phylum Bacillota; class Clostridia; order Lachnospirales; family Lachnospiraceae; genus Simiaoa; species Simiaoa sp. The sequence goes on from NZ_JBOKRY010000006.1 coordinate 66,253, forward strand.
GAGATTCAAAGGCTCCCATGCCGGAGATGATCGATAAAGGGATCACTCTTGGACTGGAAACCATGTGTTTCACCGAGCATAACGATTTTGATTATCCACGCACTGAGGAAGGTCCCGGCAGTATCTTTTTGCTGAATACAGATTCTTATTTGTATGACATCCTCCGCTGCCGCGCCAAATACGAAGGGAAAATGCGGGTTCTCTTCGGTGTGGAATTAGGCTTGCAGCCGCATCTGGCCGACCAAGACGAAGATTTTACTTCCGCCTATGACTTTGATTTCGTCATCGGCTCCACCCATCTGTGCCGGGGAATGGATCCTTACTACCCGGAATTTTTCGAGAAGTTTTCTTCCGAGGAGGAAGCCATCCGTGCTTATTTTGCAGAGACGCTGGAAAATCTGAAATGCCATGACGATTATGACGTCTTAGGACACTTGGATTATATCGTCCGTGTGGCGCCGAACAAAGATAAAAATTATTCCTATGACAAATATAAGGATGCCATCGATCCGATTCTGGAGCTGTTGGTTCACAGCGGCAAAGGTCTGGAATTAAACACCGGCAGCTTCCGCTACGGTCTCAGACAGCCCCATCCCTGTACCGATATTCTGCGCCGCTATCACGAGCTTGGCGGTGAGATCATCACTGTGGGGACCGATGCCCATAAGACACAGGATGTGGGGTCCTACCTGGATCTGGCCTCCGAGATTCTGCAGCTGTGCGGTTTCAAATATTATACGATCTATGAAAAACGCAGCCCGGAATATCACAAGCTGTAATTTTCTTTATTCCCTATCCTCCAAGCTGAATGTGTTCCTTCATCAGCTCGCGAAGCAACGCATCCGCTGTCCATGAGATATTATACGGTGTCACAATCGCTTTCAGGGCAACCGGTGGTAAGCCGGTTGCCTTATATTCTGCCAGGAATGCATCCACCTGTTGCGAATCCATTCCGGAAAACACCAGCATTTCCATTGCAAAATCAGGACCGTTATATATTTTTCCATTCTTATGAAAACCGCTGATTTCCGCCAGTGTTCCGATCTTCTGTCCATAGTCCCTGCGGTTCACTGCCGTCACATCCACACCTATTTTCTCCGCTGCCACACGCACAGCCCGGTCTTTTTGTGTACTCACGCCAAACAATAATATTTTTGCCATTATATTTCCTCACAGTCCATCACCCGGAAACTGTTCTTTTCCAGCAATTGTGCAAATACTCCCTGTCCGGGAATGAGTTTACCGGTAAAGCTTCCATCATAAATCTGCCTTGCACCGCAGCTGGGACTTCGGGACTGTAAGATTGCCAGATCGATGCCATTCTCTTTGGCAATCCGCAGAGCCTCCTCTGCGCCTTTCCAAAACTGCCTGTCCACATTTACGCCTTTACAGTTTATGACCACACCGTCCACGATCTCTGACGGATCCCTCGGGGTCGGAAGTCCTCCCAGTACCTCGGGGCATACCGGGATTACCTCATGCCCTTCCAGATATTTTACCACACGCTCGCTGTAATTATTTTTCCCGTTATATTTACAGTTTTCGCCTAACAGACAGGCACTGACCAGTATTTTCATCGTGATCTCCAGCTTTCCGTTATTATGTCTGTTACAATAGCGGTGCGATCAGCCGCATGATACACTGCCAGCCTCTCACTGCCATATTTTTCCTTCCATCCCGGTATTTATCGGTGACTTCCTCACTATCCTGTAACAGCTTATCAAAATCTGTCTCAATATCCCGTATGGCATCACAGCCGTGCATCCACACACCGTTTTCAAAATGATGATACAGGCTCCGGTAATCCATATTGATGGTACCGACGGTCGCCGTATTCTCATCGCAGAGCATCTGCTTCGCATGCAAAAAGCCCGGGGTGTATTCATAAACCCGCACACCCTGACGCACCAGTCCGGAATAATAGGATCTGGTCACACCGTAAATGATTTTTTTATCCGGAATGCCCGGGGTAAATACACGCACATCCACGCCCCGTTTGGCTGCCAGTCCCAGCTCTCTCGTCATCTCATCACTGATGATCAGATAAGGAGTTGCCACATAGAGGCGTTTTTTCGCCGTCTTGATCAGGTTCAGGTAGACATTCTCGCCCACCGGTTCTCCGTCCAGAGGGGAATCCGCATAGGGCTGTACATAGCCGGACGCCTTCTGCACATTTCCGTCTTCCGTACCATTCTGTGATGCCTGCAGATATTTTTCATAATCGGTATCGGCCTGTCCCATAACATTCCACATTTCCAAAAACATCATGGTAAAACTCTGTACCGCTCTGCCGGTCAGCTTCACTCCGGTATCCTTCCAGTAGCCGTAAGGATGCGTGATGTTAAAATACTCATCCGCCAGATTATATCCACCGGTAAAACCGACTTTTCCGTCGATGATCATGATCTTGCGGTGGTCACGGTTATTCATGAAAATATTTAAGAACGGCACCACATAGTTGAATACCCGGCACTGTACACCGATGGCATTCATGCGGTCAATAAAGCTTTTATCCAGAAAGCCGATACAGCCTACATCGTCGTACAGGATACGGACTTCCACGCCCTCGGCAGCCTTTCTTGCCAATACATCCTTCAGCCGTGCAAAAGCCTCCGCCTCCTCTATGGCATGATATTCCAGGAATATAAAGTGCTTTGCCTTCTCCAGTTCCTTAAGCTGTTCCTCGTATCCCAGATAAGCTTCCGGATAAAATTTCACGTCTGTTGCATCATACACCGGATAATTACCATACTTCCGGATATAATAACACTGGTTGGCAGCCATGGGAGCTTCCGCCTCCAGCCGCTCTGTCACTGTTTCATCCTGGGGATTTAAAGGAAACAGTTGTGCATCCACATCCTCGAATTTCCGGATGATTTTATGCATGGCCTCTTTATGCCCGAACAATCCGTAAATGCACAGACCAAATACAGGAAATGCCAATATTACAATGATCCAGGGCATCTTAAATGCGGCATTGGTATGTTTCCCATAAATCCTGAGTGCCACCACCAGCGCAAACAGACCGGTCAACAGAGAGATCACTGAAGAATACTGATACAGCTTGATCATTAATACCAGTATCCAGCCGATCTGCAAGAGCACAGCCAATGCTGCAAAAGCAATTCTTCCTATACTGTTTTTCACATTCCCTTTTACTTCAGAACGCATCTGCTTTTTCTTACCCATAATGCTCTCTTTTCTCCTTCGTCCTGCCAAAATCATAAGTGATCTCCCGCACAGACTGCCATGAATACATCCTATGATGCCAGGGTTCCAAGGTCTAAGCCCACATGAGCTTGCTCATATGTGGGTGAAAGACCTTGGAACCCGCCCCGATATGAGCATAAAAGTGGGATGATAATCCCACGATATGCGAATATTGGGTAGGATTGTGGGAGTGCGTAGCACGGAGCAATCCGTAGGCATCAAAGTCGGGGGCTTTTGCCCCCGACATCATTCTATGGGGGGATTGTTTTATGGTATAACATTTTTGCAAAAATCTCAATAGGTCTATGGACTACAACTGTCCTCTTTTGTCTGCCTAACCACAGTTTCTGTCACACAGTACCACCACTGTAGACGGCGTGGTCTGGGCAGGAATACTTCTCGTGGAAGAGGAATAGATGACCACCAGATTATGGTTCGCGGGACTCGCCTGGAAATACTGGTTGTTCACAGTACGCACATCCACTGTACCGTCCAGATTCAGCTGCAATGTCTGCTCCTCATTGACCAGGGAATTGTTGTAGTAGCTCACATCCACATACCGGTCGCTTCTCTCTTCAGCCACTACCACTGCTGTATACTGAGGCGGATAGATCAGGGGCATGGGTGCATCGTTGCGATACCAGAAGGTTGCCATCATTCCCACTGACAACGTAGTAAAATCCACCACATAGGTATCGGGGTTGATAAAAAAGTTCACCGTATTGCCATCCGTATCCTCGATAGCAGCAAATAACAGGCATCCATCAGCTCTGCGGCCGCCCTGCCCTGCCGGCACCAGATCCACAATCGTTCCCTTCATGGAACAGAAGCTGTTTCTTCTCATAGGTCTCTGAAACGAAAATCGATAATCCATAGTCTCTCCTGTGAATTATAAAAGCTTTCTTCTATTATATGCACGCTCCCGCTGTTGTTGTTACATGCCATGATAAAAATATAGGACCACTATATAAAATAGTGATCCTTGTTTTCCTATAGGACAATGGTCCCGCCGCCCAGTACATGTTCGCCCTGATAGAACACCATAGCCTGTCCCGGTGTAGCGGCACGCACCGGTGCATCGAAGGTACAGAGTACTCTGCCATCCGGTTGTTTTGTAAGCGTTCCATGCTCGCCCTTATGATTATAGCGGATCTTCGCCAGTACCCTGACGGGTTCTGTGATATCCTCCACTGCCATATAATTCACATTTTCGCATAATACTTTATCCGTGAAAAGTTCCTGATTGGAACCGATCACCACCTCATTGGTCCCGGGACGGATGGCTGTAACAAACACCCTCTCTCCCATGGGGAGATCCAATCCTCTGCGCTGTCCTAAGGTATAATGGGTAATCCCCTTATGATGCCCCAGTATCCTGCCGTCCTCCGTGACAAAATTGCCCGGTCCCGGCACCTTTTCTCCGGCTTCTCTATCAATAAAGGAGGCATAATCATTATCCGGCACAAAGCAGATCTCCTGACTGTCCGGCTTATGTGCCACCGGAAGTCCCGCCTCCTCTGCCAGGGCACGGATCTCGTCCTTGGTGTATTCTCCCACCGGCATCAGGGTATGGGAAAGCTGATCCTGGGTCAGATTATACAGCGCATAGGTCTGGTCCTTCGCCGCCGTAACGGAATTGCGGATAGCAAAACGACCGTTTGGCAGTCTGTCGATCCGCGCATAATGTCCCGTGGCAATATAATCCGCACCGATCTCTAAGCTCCTCTGTAACAGGGATTCCCACTTCACGTAGCGGTTGCAGGCGATGCAGGGATTCGGTGTATGCCCTCTTAAATACTCGTCCACAAAATAATCCATGACATGACACTTGAACTCTTTTTTAAAGTTCATGACATAATAAGGAATCTCCAGTCTCTGTGCCACTCTTCTGGCATCATCCACCGCAGACAGTCCACAGCATCCGCCATTAGCTTCCTTGGCTGCTTCCTCTTCGTCCTGCCAGATCTGCATGGTGACACCGATCACATCATAGCCCTGTTCTTTTAATAACATGGCTGCCACGGAGGAATCCACGCCTCCGGACATGCCTACCACTACTTTTTTCTTCATAGATCTTAATAGTCTTCCTCTTCTTCGCCCTCACTGATATCGTTCTTGGGCTTCTGCAGGCCTTCAATGGTGATGTGATTCTTCTCCGCATAATCCCACAGGGCTGCATGGATGGCTTCCTCTGCCAAAAGTGAGCAGTGTACCTTTACGGGAGGCAGTCCGTCCAGAGCCTCCATTACCGCCTTGTTCGTTACCTGCAAAGCTTCCTGGATGGTCTTGCCCTTTACCAGTTCGGTAGCCATGGAGCTGGTAGCTACGGCAGCACCGCAGCCGAAAGTCTTGAACTTTGCTTCCCTGATGATCCCGTTCTCGTCAATGTCCAGGAACATTCTCATAATATCTCCACACTTGGCGTTACCCACGGTACCTACGCCACTGGCATCCTCGATCTCCCCGACATTTCTGGGATTCTGAAAGTGATCCATTACTTTTTCACTGTACATGTATCTGTTATCCTCTTCTTTCTTACTTAGTTGTTCTTCTGATTTTTCAGAAAATCTTCATATAAAGGAGACATATCCCGCAGTCTCTGTACGATTTTCTTCACTTCTTCCGCTACGATATCCATCTCTTCCTTCGTGCTATCCTCAGACAATGTCAGACGTAAGGAACCGTGGGCTTCCTCATGCTTTAAACCGATGGCTAACAGCACATGGGAAGGATCTAAGGATCCGGAAGTGCATGCGGAACCGCTGGAAGCACAGATTCCCTTCATATCCAGCATGATCAGCATGGATTCTCCCTCGATAAACAGGAAGGAAAAATTGATATTATTCGGAAGTCTCTTCGTGCGGTGACCGTTCAGCCAGCAATGAGGGATCTCGTTCTCCAGACGTCCGATCAGATAATCACGCAGTTCAATCTCCCTCTGGGTCTTACTGTCCATGATACGCATGGCACGCTCTACGGCTGCCCCCAGTCCCACGATGCCGGGGATGTTCTCTGTACCGGCTCTGCGGCTTCTCTCCTGCGCTCCGCCGTGTACAAAAGAACGGATCTTTACGCCTTTACGGATATACAAAAAGCCGATGCCCTTGGGGCCGTTTAATTTATGGCCGCTGGCACTGAGCATGTCAATATGCATCTCGTCCACGTTGATGGGAACCTGCGCATACGCCTGTACCGCATCGGTGTGGAACAATACGCCGTGCTCCTTCGCGATCTCTCCGATCTCGGCAATAGGCTCGATGGTACCGATCTCGTTATTGGCAAACATCACGCTGATCAGAATGGTATCGGGGCGGATGGCTGCTTTCAGCTCGTCCAGGCTGATCAGTCCGTCTCTGTCCACATTCAGATAGGTGATCTCAAAACCTCTCTTCTCCAGATACTCACAGGTATGGAGAATGGCATGATGCTCGATCTTCGTGGTAATAATATGTTTTCCCTTGGAAGCATAAGCTTCTGCGGTGGCTTTTAACGCCCAGTTGTCGGACTCGGAACCGCCGGCGGTAAAATAGATCTCTTCCGGCTTCGCTCCCAGGCTGTCCGCGATGGTCTGGCGGGCATGATCCATAGCCTTTTTACTCTCGGCGCCCAAACCGTAGATGGTGCTGGCATTGCCGTAATATTCACTGAAATACGGGAGCATCGCATCTACGACCTCCGGTGCTGTTTTCGTAGTCGCTGCATTATCTAAATATATCATATTGCCTCATTTCTGCATATCTTGTAACTAATCATGCACATTTTACTGCTATTCATGATAGCATTCACTTTACTGTTCTGTCAACAAGGTCATCGGAATATACTTTTGCAAGATCTTTTAAGCCAAAAAGGGGCAAAAATCCGCTTATGAAACAAGCCAAACGTCATCCCCTGATCTTCGGTACTATGATCCTGACTGCAACCGGCCTCATCACCCGTGTCATTGGATTTTTCTACCGTATCTATCTGTCCAGGCTCTTCGGTGAAGAGGGAATGGGCATCTATCAGCTGCTCAGTCCGGCGCTGTCTCTTTCCTTTTCCCTGACTGCCGCAGGTTACCAGACCGCCATCTCGAAATATGTGGCAGCGGATAGCGCCAAACGCCCTTCCGGGAATTTAAAGCCGCTACTGGCCGGGATCAGTATCACCTTACCCCTGTCTCTTGTAACAAATGCCATTTTGTTTTTCTCTTCGGATCCCATCGGTACTTTTCTGTTAAAAGACCCACGTACCGTACCCATGCTGCGGATCCTGTCCTTCTCTGTCCCCTTTGCCACGCTGCACGCCTGCATCAACGGTTATTTCTATGGGAAAAAGAAAGCTTCCGTACCTGCTCTTACACAGCTTTTAGAACAGCTTGCAAGAGTCGGCTGCGTCTTTCTCGTCACCGGAGCCGATCTGGCAGAAGGACGTACTCCCTCCATCAATGCCGCGGTTCTTGGTCTCACCGTGGGCGAGATCTTTTCCATGCTGATTGCTCTGGTCTGCCTGTATATACATCTGTATCCGGGCAGTAGTATTCTTTCCGTGCGGAATATCTTTCCTTCTGTTCCGGTCTACCGGGATCTGCTTGGTATGGCACTGCCTCTGACCGCTAACCGTATCGTTCTGAACATTTTACAGAGTATCGAAGCCGTCTCCATTCCCCAGAAGCTTCTGCTCTATGGTTATGATACCACCACAGCCTTAAGTGTATACGGTGTCCTTACCGGCATGGCCATGCCCATGATCTTTTTCCCTAATGCCCTTACCGGCTCCGTGGCGGTGCTTCTCCTTCCCACCATCTCCGAAAATCATGCCAGAGGAGACCGTGGAGCCGTCTTATGTGACACACTGCGCACCGTAAAATATTGCAGTCTCATGGGTGCCTGTTGTCTGTGCGGTTTTCTGTTTCTGGGTGACTGGATGGGAACGGAACTGTTCCACAGTGAACTGGCCGGTCATTTTATCGTGACTCTGGGCTTCATCTGTCCTTTTCTGTATCTGGATACCACTCTCTCCAGCATTTTGCAGGGTCTCGGTATGGCAGGACGGATCTTTGCCTCCAACGTGGTCTGTCTTCTGATCCGGCTCCTGTTCGTATTTTTTGCCATTCCCGTGATCGGTATGCAGGGATATCTGTGGGGGATTCTGGTCAGCCAGCTGGTACTTGCGGGAATCTACTTCTTCTGTCTGTATCGTTTCTTCCGAAAAAATTAAAAAAAGCCTCCGTCATCCGGCTTGCGCCGGATTGGCGGAGGTATCTGTTTCCCGGTAATCTTATTCATCTTATTCTGTAAATACCGTCTTGCTTATCCTTTTTCATTATCGCACATGCCATGCGAAATTCTATCTTTATCTGGCCGTATTATCAGTTATAATATCGACTGTTTTTACGAAAACTTAAGTCTTCCGGAAATCAATTGTGATTCTTGTCATTCAGGACACTCTTTAATTCATCCATAAAGGTGTTCACGTCCTTGAACTCCCGATATACGGAAGCAAATCTTACATAAGCTACCGCATCCAGATCCTTCAGCTTGTTCATCACAAGTTCACCGATGGTTCCGCTGGGGATCTCACGTTCCTCCCGGTTGAAGATCTCGTTCTCCACCTCGTCCACCAACGTCGTGATCTGTTGTGCGCTGACCGGACGTTTATGGCAGGCCCTGAGTACTCCTGCTTCGATCTTGGCACGGTCATAGGCCTCTCTGTTATTGTCCTTTTTAATAATGATCAACGGAATCGTTTCGATCTTCTCGTAAGTGGTGAATCGCTTGCCGCATTCATCACACACACGGCGACGGCGAATGGAATTGTTATCTTCCGCCGGTCTCGAATCGATCACTCTGGTATTTTCATGGCTGCAGAACGGACATTTCATAGGCATCCTCCTCTTAAAAACCACGTGTTATTTATACGGATATTATAAGAGAATCAGCAGTTAATGTCAACTAAAATTATGTCCGGACCGATCTGCCGGATGTCCTTGTAAGGAATGACAATATTGGGCTCACAGCGCAGGAATCCCAGCCACTGGTTTCCACCCGGCACCATGATCTTACAGATGCATCCGCTGCACTCATCGAACTCCAGATCACAGACATGCCCCAGCTTTTTACAGTCTCTGACATTGATCACATCTTTGCATTTTAATTCGGAAAAAAGCATATGCGTACTCCTGCTTTCTTTCTATAATATATAATATATGCCTTTCCCATCCGTTTGTTCGGCAAATACTGGAAATTCTACCGGCAAAGTATATCCTCCCACAGTCCTGTGAATACTGTTGTTATCACAAAATTCAGTAATCGGGAGGTCTCTATGGTACAGGGAAAAGTGGAAATCTGCGGCGTCAATACAGCAAAACTGCCTTTGTTAAAGGCGGCAGACAAGGATGCTTTATTTGCGAAGATCCGCGAAGGAGATACCGCTGCCCGAGAGACCTATATCGAAGGGAATTTACGTCTGGTCCTAAGTGTGATCAAACGTTTTTCAAGCAGTGCGGAGAATGTGGATGATCTGTTCCAGATCGGATGCATCGGTCTCATCAAAGCCATCGACAATTTCGACGCTACTCTGGGTGTGAAGTTCTCTACCTATGCGGTTCCCATGATCATCGGGGAGATCCGCAGATTCTTACGGGATAACAACAGCATTCGCGTATCACGCTCCCTGAAGGATACCGCCTATAAGGCAATCTACGCCAGAGATACACTGACGAGAAAAAATCTGAAGGAGCCTACCGTGGAAGAGATCGCCGCGGAGGTGGGTATCTCCAAGGAAGACATCGTCTATGCCTTAGATGCCATGCAGAACCCCATGAGTCTCTACGAACCGGTCTATACCGACGGCGGCGACACCCTCTATGTCATGGACCAGATCAGTGATAAAAAAAATAAGGAAGAGACGTGGGTGGAACATCTCTCCCTCAGTGAAGCCATGAAACGTCTGAACGACAGAGAGCGTCATATCATCTCTCTGCGCTTTTTCGAAGGTAAGACCCAGACCGAGGTCGCCGACATGATCGGCATCTCCCAGGCCCAAGTCTCCCGCCTCGAAAAAAATGCTTTGAAAGCTATGCGGGGCTATCTTACCGCATAGACCTCCATTTTTATATCCGGGTGACATCCCCCTTACGTGCAGCATTTAACAGTAACCCCAGCTTTTCGTTCTGTGTCAGTTTTGCCGTTTCCGCTTTCTCCCTCATTTTTCATGTTATCTTCTGATTGTTCTGATTGCACTTTTATTGTCTGCGGAATCTCCGCAGCATTCCATACAGTATCTGAAACAGCAGATATCCGATCACTGCCCCCAGCACATTGGTCAGGATATCGTCCACCTGAAAATATCCCCTGCCGGTGATCAGCTGGATCGTCTCCACGCCGAAGCTGGTCACGAATGCCGCAAAGGTATTACGGAAAAATCCCCTCAGCCACGGAAATGCCCAGGGACAGATAAATCCATAGGGAATAAACAGCAATACGTTTTCCACGACATACGCATGGTTCCTCGCATTCGTCCCCCAGGTCGAGAACAGTTCCAGGTCCATGCCGATCCGGCTGCCATCCTCTCTGGAGAAAAAAGTGATCACCAGAATGATCATCAGATACAGAGAAAATGCCATGAGTCCCGCCATGGGAAAAGCATCCTTCCCCTTACGCTCCCGTCTGGCATTCAGTCCGTTCAGGAGCAGTCCCACAACAGCCCCCGCCATGATCCCGTAGGGAAGATAGGCCAGGGTCTCCTTCAGATCCTTTATGATATATTTTAACATCATCTTATTATTCCCTTACATTTGATAGGTATCCCAATGGGAAGGTGCTTCCTCCCATATCTTCTTATCCTCGAATAAGCGGTCATTCATCCAGCCGACGGCATCCACCACGCCATCCTCGTCAAAAGAAAAATATGCTCTTTTCTTTTTTTCCTCCGGGGTCTTAAAATAATTAAAAGGCTCCGGCCATACCGTCACCATAAGCTTTTTACCACCCTCGGGGTCCTCCGGATCCTGTGTCTGTTCCAGGCGGTAACGCATCCCCTGGTGGCATCCGGTGAATTCCGTCTTTTTTAAATATTCCATCGATAATATATCATCACGCTGTATCATGTATCTTCATCCTTAAAATCTGTCATTCACAATCCGGAGAATGGGTCCTCTCCGTAATCTTTATAGTATCATGTATCCGTCCCGAATGCAAAGTCAAATATGCAGGCTGATCTCCTTTTTCAGCTGCCTCATGATCTTTTTTTCCAGTCTCGAAATATAGGACTGGGAGATTCCAAGAAAGCTTGCCACTTCCTTCTGTGTCATCTCCTGTCCGTCCGGGGTTCCCAATCCGAACCGCAGCCGTACAATGGTCTTCTCCCGGTTTGACAGCTTGCTTACGGCATTCATTAAAAGTTTGCGCTCCACTTCGTTCTCTATCCCTCTGTAGATCACATCCTCATCCGTTCCCAGGATATCCGACAGGAGCAGTTCATTGCCGTCCCAGTCCACATTTAAGGGTTCATCGATGGACACTTCCATCTTCGTCTTATTATTCCGCCGCAGGTACATCAATATCTCATTTTCAATGCACCGTGAGGCATAGGTCGCCAGTTTGATATTTTTCTCCGGATTAAAGGTATTGATGGATTTGATCAGTCCGATGGTGCCGATGGAGATTAGATCCTCCACGCCCACTCCCGTATTATCGAATTTTTTGGCTATGTAGACCACAAGACGCAGGTTATGCTCGATGAGGATTGCCTTCGCCTCATCCTCATACTCCGTTCCCAGATCGCCGATGACCTGATTCTCCTGATCACTTTGGAGGGGAGGCGGTAATACTTCCGCTCCGCCGATATAGTGAAGATCACCTTTCCGATGTATGGGAAAAGGCTCCCTGCGTGTTATTTTCAATTTCATTTTTCCGGGTATTGCTATCTTTAAGATCATAATTGCTCCTTCCTGTCTCCCGGCTGCAGCAATGCAGGATGCAGCAGCATAGGAATTTCTTTTCCGGCAATTTCCTCTTCACTCACTGCCAGATATACATTTCTGCACACTTTTTCCACGCCCCGGTACCGGATCGTTATCTGCGGTACCGGATAACCGCTAAGGATGCCGCTGTTCTTCCCCACGCTGTGATAGGGGATGGCACGAAATCCCGAAGGTTCCTCTCTCCACAGGCTCTTAAATACCCTCACATCCAGCACCGACACCGGTGCTCCGCTGATAGGCTCTCTTAACGTATTGCCGGAATCGATCAGGGCGGGGACCCAGCATTCACCGTCCGTTCCCCGTAGGAACACCTGACAATACGCCGCGTACTCTTCTTCCTTTTTTCTGTGTCTCAGAAAAATGATACAAAAAAGGGCTCCCACTCCAAGCACCATGCAGGTGCCCGGGAGAAATTTTCTGCCTGCGGGAAAGCTTCGAAACACCGCCGCCAGCGCCCCTCCCATTAAAAAAGTATAAACGCACTGTTTTCTGAAATACAGCCAGAATCCCCTCATATTCCGTATGGGAAAAGCCACCCACAGCATGAGTCCCGTCCCCGGCAGAAGACACAGGAAAAGCTTTAGAAGCGCCGTTCCCTTCCATAAAAAAGGGAGCAGATAACATACCGCTCCGATCGCCGCCCCGGCTGTCAGCCGGTACCACGTGGCAGTGTGGCAGGTACTGTGATCCACCAGGATCAGAAGTAACAGGTTCATGCCGAAGTTCAGGAGGAACAGGCTGTCAAAATACAGTTCATAATGCATCACACCCCTCCTTCAGAATCATTATAAGGGGTGTGGTCAGCAGATTTTGTCAAATTTTCACCCGCCGGAACCTTTTTCATTCAGTTATTTTCGACAGCAGTATCTTCTGTCTTCTCCAATCCCAGATAAGGTAAAATATTTTCATACAACTGCCTTATAATAGGGGCTGCCACCTGTCCTCCGTAATAGACGCCCTGTGGATTATTGATGATGGCTATGGCGATGACCTCGGGATCATCCGCCGGAGCGAAACCGATAAAAGAAGAAATATAACGTCCGCTCCCACGGGGCAGGGTCTGGCTGGTCGCGGTCTTTCCTCCTACCCGGAACCCCTGCACCTGCCCGTTCCTGCCGGATCCTTCCGCTACTACCATCTCCAGGATATAGCGCATGGTGGCAGAGGTCTCCTCCGACAGGATTCCGCTGCGTACCGGATAGGAAAACACCTCTTCCACCTCTCCGTCCCGGTTCAGCGCTTCGATCCCGAAATGTGGCGTGATTCGATTGCCGCCGTTGATAATGGAGGATGCCGTAGTCAGAAGCTGGATCGCCGTGATCTGAAAGGACTGCCCGAAAGCCACCGTCGCCAGTTCCACATTTCCCATGTCTTCCTTTTTATGCATGATCGTTGCCGCCTCCCCCGGCAGATCCACCCCGGTGCGCTGTTTTAAACCAAACTGCTCAAAATACCGGTAATACTCATCCACACCGAGGCGGAGCCCCACAGTAATGAGTGCCGGATTACAGCTGTTTTCCATACACTGCACAAAGGTCTGACTTCCATGTCCCACCGTCTTATGGCATCTGATCTTACGGTCATCCACAATGATAAATCCCGGGCAGGAGAAGTTGCTGTCCGGGGTCACGACACCGGACTCCAATCCTGCAGCCGCCGTAATGATCTTAAAAGTGGATCCCGGTTCATAGGTATCATTAATGCAGCCGTTTCTCCACATGGCATTTAATTTTTCCTGCTTCTGCTCGGCTGTAAGCTGCCCGGGGTCCACCGTAAGGAGACTGCCGTCTTCTGCCGTAACGGTCTCCATAGGCAGTGTATAGGGGTCATTGAGATCAAACTCCGGGTAATTGACCATCGAAAGGATCTCCCCGTTCTTCGGATTCATGACAATGATATAGACGCTGTCCGCCTCCTTGGCAGCACAGGCCTGTTCCGCCAGCTGCATGGCATACTCCTGGATATTTCTGTCAATGCTGATGCGAAGGTCTCTCCCCGGCACCGGCTCCACCCGGCGTTCTCCCGCCGTATCCACCTCGATTCCCTTGGCATCTGTTACGGTCAATATCATACCGGGCTCTCCCTTAAGTACTTCCTCGTAGACCACTTCCAGTCCGATGATCCCCTGATTATCGCCTCCGGTAAATCCCAGCACCTTACTTGCCAGTTCTCCGTAAGGGTAATATCTCTTATAGTCTTCGTCCACTTTTACCCCTGCCAGATCATATTCCCGGATTCTGTCACCGACAGTCTTATCCACGTTGCTTTTCACCCGCTCTATGGAGGAATATTTTTCCACCCGTTTCCTGGCCAGTTCCTCAGAGATACCCAGTTCCTTTACCAGCATGGCGATCACCTGCTCAGGTTCCTTGATCTGGTTATGGATCACGGATACGGTACAGACCGTTTTGTTATCCGCCAGCACGACGCCGTTACGATCCAGGATCCTCCCTCTTGCCGCTTTGATGCTTCTCTCCCTCTCGTGCAGTCTGGTGGCTGCTTCTCCATAATAATCCGCCCTCCATACCATCAGGTACAAAAGTCGTCCAAGCAGCCCACAGAAGACTGCCGTACATAGGAAAAATATGGTCATGATCTTTTTGCGGTGAAAAAATCGGTTCTGATGATCTGCCATAAAAAAACCTCACCCACGGAGCTTTTTACATTTTATGGCTCCAAAGGTGAGGCTATTCATTCCATGAACGTCTATTTATTCATTTTGCTGATTCAGCAGATTATTGTTCACCGGGCTGTCACCCAGGGTATCCTCTCCGCCGACATCCGCTCCCGTAACGGGATCGATCAGGCCGCCGTCGATCGGACTTACCAGATATCCGGTAGCAGGATCCACAGGGTAATTTCTCCAGTCCTCAGAAGTTGTGGGAGACTCTTCTCCCTCTCCGGTTCCGGTGCTCTCTCCGCCCGTCTGATCCGCAGGATCGGAAGCGGTATCTGCTCCGTCACCGTTATTCTGGGTATCCCCGTCTTCCGGTTTCTGTGTATACTGATTCGTAATCTCGATCTGTTTCTCTGCCAGTTCCTGAATCTCCTTCTCAGACAGCTCCTCCGTCATGAAGATATTCAGATAAGGCAGTACTTCCGTCAGAACATTTCTAACGATTCCCGTTGCGAACTTTGCATCATCCTGAGGGGATGCATTGGCACGGTCCACAACCACGTAAATGGCGATCTGAGGATCATCCGCCGGTGCATATCCCATAAAGGATACAACATATTCACCGTTTTTACGAGGAATGGTCTCTGCGGTACCGGTCTTGCCGCCGATGGCATATCCGGCAGGTCTTGCGGTTCTACCGGTTCTGCGGTCACCGCCCTCTTCCATAACGGTAGCTCTGCAATACTGTCTGATTTTCGCCGATGTGCTCTCGGAGATGGTCTGTCGTAATACTCTCGGTTCAATGTTCTCCACCGTTGCTCCGCTTGCATTGGTGATCTTGTCCACCATGTGGGGCTCATAATAATATCCGCCGTTGATCAGGGAGCAGAAACCGGTGATCATCTGGATCATGGTCACATTGAAGTTCTGTCCGAAGCTGTTGGTCGCCAGATCAGCGCTTCCCATCTGGTCTACCGGGAACAAGAGGCTGGCGGTTCTCGCTTCTCCTGCCAGATCCACGTTGGTCTTTAATCCAAAGTTAAAGGTCTGCTGGAATTTGGCAAATTCCTCCTTGCCCATGGTGGCAGCGATCTTCATTAACGCTACGTTGCAGGACCAGGCAATGGAATTCTGTACCGATACATCGCCTTCACCGCCGGAACGGTAGCTGTGGCATTTGATCGTATGGCCGCCGACTTCCAGATATCCGTTACACTGATAGTGCTCGTTGCCGGTGATGGCACCACTCTCCAGTGCTGCCGCCACGGTAAAAGGCTTCGCCGTGGATCCCGGCTCGTAGGTAGTGGAGATACAATAGTTCTTCCACAGGTAATTCAGATTATCCAACAGTTCTTCATCCGTCAGGGCATCGATATCTTCCTGGGTAAAATAGGTATCTGTCTTCGTCAGTACCTGATAACCGTTGGCATTGGTCACCATCTCGATCTTACGGGATCCCAAAAGGGCATCCGTATTCCTGGTATCGTTCAGGTCATAGGTAGGATAGCTTGCCATGGCCAAAATATTGCCGGTATTGACTTCCATGATGATGCAGCCCACATTTTCCGCGCCGTTGCCGGGATGTGCCGCATCCTTATGCTCCTCGTTAAACTGCTTTAAGTATTTCTCCACAATGCCCTGAATATTAGCATCAATGGTACTGTGTATCGTGTTGCCATCCACTGCCGGCTTGATCGTACGTTCCAGGTTGGCATCATCATTCAGATAACCGTACTCTCTTCCGGTGGTTCCGTTCAGGACATCATTGTAATACTCTTCCAGTCCGTACTGTCCTTCATTGTCCGCTCTGGCAAATCCGACCACATCTGCCGCCAGAGAACCGTTTGGATAGACTCTCTTATATTCCTCTTCGAACCAGACACCACGGATCTTACTGTTTTCCAGTGCTGCCGCCTGGAATCCGCTGATCTGGTCATAAGTCATCCTCCGAAGAGGCACATACCACGAAGATTCGGGATGAGACGTTACATACTGCCGCACCGCCGTCATGTCCAGATCCGGGAAATTCGCAGCCAGCGCTTCCATGGTGGGTTCCAGATAATCCTCCCGGTCCAGCATTACCCTGGCGTCGATGACCAGGTTATACACCTTTTCACTGACGGCAAGCTTCGTTCCCTTGGCATCCACGATGTCACCACGCCTAAACGGCAGGGTGATGGAATCGTATTTTTGCTGGGAGAGCACCTGCTTCTCATAGTCAGCTCCGTCCGCTCTCACGATCCATGACAGACGAAACGACAGCAGAATAAATGCCAGTATGATCAATACATACAGGCATAACAGTTTCTTCTGCATTTTGATACTGAATTTCTTGGGGTTCTTCTCCTTCACACGTTCTGCCTCCCGTGCTTAGTTCTGACTGCCGTCAGCCTGACGCATATAATCGTTGCTGATGCCGGCATAAGGAATGACCTGTCCTTCTGTTGCGTAGGTCATTCCCAGTTCACCGATGGCAATTTTCTTGATCTCTTCCAGCTTCACACTGCTGGTGATACGGCTGTATTCTTCATCATTGGACAATTTCAGAGCGTTCAGTTCACTCTCCATTCTGGATACTTCCGTGATCTTTGTGGTCAGCTGTGACTGCATCTGAATATAGTTCACCAGGAAAAATGCACATGCCACCAGTGCCACCATCAGAAAAGTCACATAGCCGATGCTCATGTGTCTTGCTTTTTCTCTGTTTTTTCTCGTCTCATGAGACAGCTGTCTCCGGGGCTCTTCCATTTGTCTCCGGACCTGTAAGTCTCTTGCTGTATTATCATATATGTATGGGGTATTACTTCTTCTCTGTGCCATACTTTATTCCCACTTTCACTGATTAAAGATTTAAAATTCTTATTTCTTTTCAAACACACGTAGCTTTGCGCTCTTGGACCTGCTGTTTGCTTCCAGTTCTTCCGCACCGGGAAGGATCGGTTTTCTGGTGATCACCTTTCCCTTGGAGACCTTACCGCATACACACACCGGAAATTCCGGAGGACAGGTACAGGGATTTTCATTCCTGCGGAACGCATTTTTCACGATCCGGTCTTCCAGGGAATGGAAGGTGATGATACAGAACCTTCCGCCGGGATGTAACAGATCGATCAATTCGTCCAATGCCTTTTTCAGTACTTCCAGTTCCTGATTGCACTCAATGCGGATCGCCTGGAATGTCTGCTTGGAGGGATGTCCGTTCTGCCGCATTTTCGCCGGAACTGCGGCCTTAATGATCTCATTTAATTCAAAGGTAGTCTCAATGGGCTTGTCTGCCCTGTTTTTTACAATATGTTTCGCAATGTTTTTCGCAAACGGATCTTCGCCGTAATCCCGGATGATATGATACAGCTCCATCTCGGAATAATTGTTCACGATATCTCTTGCTGTCAGGGTCTGCCTGCGGTCCATCCGCATGTCAAGCGGTGCATCAAACCGGTAAGAAAACCCTCTGTCCTCGGTATCTAACTGGTAGGAAGAGACTCCCAGATCCAGCACGATGCCGTCCACACCGGTGACTCCGTATTCTCTGAGTGCCTCCACCGCATTCACGTAATTGTTGCGGATCACGGTCACTTTATCTCCAAAGCATCGTAATCTCTCCGATGCCGCCGCGATCGCCGCGTCATCCTGATCGATCCCGTAGAAATGTCCGTTCTGTAAGCGGCTGCACACCTCATAGGCATGTCCGCCGCCTCCTAAGGTTCCGTCCACATAGATGCCGTCCGGTCTGATATTCAGTTGTTCGATGGTCTCATGCAACATCACAGAATAATGATTAAATTCCACGACGGTCATCCTCTCCTGCTTCTTTAAATCTGCTTCTTTTAAATGGTCAGTCCCAGTCCTTCCATGGCGCCGGTGATCTCATCCATATCCGCATCCGAGTTCATGGTCTCCCACTTATCCTTGCTCCAGATCTCCACACGGCTGCCGACTCCGACTAACACCACATCTTTTTCCAGTCCGGCGAATTCTCGCAAGTGTGTCGGCAACAGGATTCTTCCCTGCTTGTCCACTTCCACCGTAGCCGCACCGGCTAAGAAGAAACGGGCAAATTGTCTTGCTTCCTTATTGATCAGAGGTAATGAGGTCAGCTTCTGTTCAAAAGCATTCCAGTCATCGCCCGCATACACAAATAAGCAGCCATCCATTCCCTTGGAAATTACAAATTCCTCGCCTAAAGTCTCTCGGAATTTCGCCGGAATGATCAACCTGCCTTTCGTATCTAACGTATGGTTGTACTCGCTCATAAACATCGCACTCACCACCATTCATCCAAAAGGGGACTGCCACGAAAAAGGAGGTCATTTTTCCAAAAATCTACCACTTTGTGGCACTTGCCTCCACTTTCTCCCACTTTTATTATGATTTTATACTAAATTAAGGGATTTTACAAGAGAAATCAAGTGGCTTTTTTCGACGGCAGAATCAAAAAAAGCGTCCTGTCCTATGACAAGAGCGCTCTTTTCCACTATATGTGGTAAAAAAATAAGAGCAAACACAATATCTATGTATTTGCTCTTATTTCGATATTCTTAATAAATTTTTAAAAATTTTTAATTTTTTTCCACTTTCGGCTGTTTTTTCAGGTGCATACGTACCACAATGTCCGTCACCACCGCGAAGATCACCATACACAGGGATAATACCTGGGATACGGCGAGGCTCGTTCCGGGGATAAACAGGGTATCTGTCCGGATACCTTCGATCCAGAATCTGCCGAGGCCATAGCCTCCGAAATACAAAAGGCAGATCTCTCCCTCGAACTTTTTGTGCTTGCGGTATACCAGCA
The DNA here is from genome assembly GCF_051972595.1 of Simiaoa sp. Lineage (NCBI taxonomy): Bacteria > Bacillati > Bacillota > Clostridia > Lachnospirales > Lachnospiraceae > Simiaoa > Simiaoa sp. The sequence goes on from NZ_JBOKRY010000006.1 coordinate 85,837, forward strand.
TAATGATCAGAATCATCAGATTCCACAGACTCTCATAGAGGAATGTGGGGTGTACCTGAATATAATTCGTTCCCTCAATAATATGTGCCGCTACATTCTCGGAAATATCCCGACTGCGCACCGCTTCGACAGGGAGCCGCATAGCCAGGAAATTATCCGTATATTCTCCGAACACTTCACGGTTCATGAAATTGCCCCAGCGGCCGATAACCTGTCCTAAGATCAGTCCCGGTACACACAGATCTCCCAGCCGGAAAGGGCTGATCTTCTTGATCTTGCAGTAAATAAACAGAGTCAGGAAAGCTCCGATCACACCACCGTAGATCGCCATACCACCGTTACGGGTATTGAAGATACTCAACAGATTGTCCTTGTAATAATCCCAGGCAAATACCACGTAATAAATTCTGGCACCGATCACTGAAAAGATCACGGCATAAATAGCGAAATCCCAAATAGTATCCGGATTCTCTCCGCTCACCTTCGCTTCATGCACCGCCATCAGGATACCCGCCAGTACACCGATGCCGATGATCAGACCGTAAAAAGCGATCTCGAAACCGAATACGGTAAAGCTTCTGGGAACATTTTCCAGGTAAATGCCTAAATGGGGAAATACAATATCTCCTGCATTCATCATAATTATTATATCCTTTCTTGCTCATGTCTCCATACTAACCGGCTTCTCCGCGCTTTGCGCTCTCGAATCCGGAATAGACATTCGCTAATAGACAGATTACTCTGCCTGCAAGCAGTCTCGTAATCTGTCTATTGCGGATCTTAGTATTACACGTTGAATCGAAACAGAATTACATCGCCGTCCTGTACGACATAGTCCTTGCCTTCCATGCCGACCAGTCCCTTTTCACGGGCAGCTGCCAGGGACCCCTGCTCTAAGAGATCCTTGTAATTTACAACTTCCGCCTTGATGAAGCCTCTCTCGAAATCGGAATGGATCTTGCCGGCTGCCTGAGGCGCCTTGGTACCGATCTTGATGGTCCATGCTCTGGTCTCATCCTCTCCTGCGGTTAAGAAGCTCATCAGACCTAAGATATGATAGCTTGCCTTGATCAGCTTCTCCAGGCCGGATTCCGTTAATCCCAGATCATCCAGGAACATTGCCTTCTCGTCATCATCCAGTTCGGAGATCTCTTCCTCGATCTGTGCGCAGATGACGAATACTTCGCTGTTCTCACTTGCAGCGAACTCTCGCACCTTCGCTACCATCTCATTGGATGCGCCGTCGTCTGCCAGATCATCTTCGGATACATTTGCCGCATAGATCACGGGCTTGTAGGTCAGCAGATTGTATTCCTTTATCAGAGCCAGTTCATCCTCATCGGTGACTTCCAGGCTCTTCGCCATCTTACCGCTTTCCAGATGCTCCTTGATACGCTCTAAGAGTGCCAGCTCCTTGGCATAGGTCTTGTCCATTCTGGCAGCCTTGACTACCTTGGACAGTCTTCTCTCCAGTACTTCCAGATCTGCGAAGATCAGCTCTAAGTTGATGGTCTCGATATCCCGTAAAGGATTTACACTGCCGTCTACATGAATGACATTCGTATCCTCGAAGCATCTTACCACATGGACGATGGCATCCACCTCACGGATGTTGCTCAAGAACTGGTTACCCAGTCCTTCACCCTTAGAAGCACCCTTTACCAGACCTGCGATATCTACGAATTCAATCACAGCAGGGGTCACTTTCTTGGAATGATACATCTCTCCCAGCGCCTTTAATCTGTCATCCGGAACTGTTACCACACCCACATTGGGGTCGATGGTGCAGAAAGGATAGTTAGCGGATTCCGCTCCCGCCTTGGTCAAGGAATTGAAAAGTGTACTCTTTCCTACGTTGGGAAGACCTACAATACCCAGCTTCATGATTTATTTACCGTTCAGACCCACCAAAAGGGTCTGCCTTTCTTGTATTTTCTATTCTGTATTTCGCTCATAAGTCCATCCGCCTCCGTGCAGAGGCAAACGAATCTAAAATAGTATTATAGCATACCTCACACTCTTTGCAAAGTCCCTACTGTTCAAAGTAAGTATTGATTCCGGCAAGAAGCCCTGTGGCTAATTGTTCCAATATCACATCGCTGTGATCCGAATATGCGTTTCCCAGTTCCATATCCACAGAAGGGATCGTGCTGTAGGATGTCTGGGTCAGGTCAATACCCATATGTCCTTTCCCATAAATTGTGGCTCCCTGCTCCCGCAGTCCCTCCACCAGATCCGTTCCCAGGATATCGTGCTGCTGCCAGTGCGACGCTACCGGCTCCATGGTTTTCAGTGCTTCCGGCACCGAGATGTAGAAGCATCCCTTGTCGTAATTTTTGCCGTCTCCGCTGTCCCAGTGCAGTGCAATATGGCAGTCCGCGACATTGTTGCAGATCACAGTCCGCGCCACATTGTCTAACTGCACATCCTCACTGTCCCTGAGCATCAGCACATCATAACCGGAAGATAACAACTTATCCCGCAGGATCTGTGCCATACGTAATGTCACCTCCCGCTCCGGTGTGCCGTCCTGAAATGTCATGCCCCCGGAGACTGCAACAGCCTCCGTAGCTCCCGCCGCTGTGCTGCCGCCGGTGACCTTCGCCGAGCCGTCCGGATGGCACAGCGTCTTCACCTTCGCACCGCCCGCCGTCCCGTGTCCGGCATTGACACCGATGACGATACCTTTGCGTCCGGATTCCTCCGGTGCCGGGTACAACACGGCTGCTCCGGTATTTATTTTAGAATGATCTGCATATTTCCATGTGGGATCCAGGGTGATCTGCTGCAAGTCAGTGTATTCTACCGGTTGCATCTGTGGTGTGACATTTGCCGTTCCCTGTGGTGCCACACTCTCCGAAACCATAGCTCCTATAATTTCTGCATTCTCTATGGTCTCTGTGCTCTCCACGTTTTCTGTGCCCTTCACGGTCTCTGTGTTCTCCACAGTTTCTGTACTCTTCATGTTCTCCACGGTTTCTGTGCTCTTCACGCTTTCCGTACTCCCGGTATTTTCCTGTGTTCCACAGGCAGTCAGGGTAAGCGCCAGCACCATAATGGTTACTCTCACCGCCACCCTGTATTGTTTTCTGTGAAGCATTTGTCTTTTACTCCTCCGATATGAAAAGAACCACAGCTGTGAACTTACAGCTATGGTTCTTCTGTTCTCTCTTCCTTATTCCGCTTATTTCAGAACACATCCTCTGATCAGCCGCGCAGTTTGAAATGCTCTAACAGCTCGTTCAGAGTCGTTGCAGATGCGGAAAGCTCCTCGCTGGTAGCGGAAGTCTCTTCAGCTGCTGCAGAGTTAGACTGGATAACATCATTGATGTCTTCCACACCCTTTTTGATATTTTTAACGGAAACCGCCTGTTTGTCAGACGCAGTACGGATATTGGCAACCTCCTGGATGATCTGATCCAGCTCAGCCATAACCTCCTGCATAGCATCATTGGTCTCCTTGGTGACCTTATTACCCACCTCTACTTCATTCATGGACTCTTCGATCAGCTTCTTGGACTCTACTGCAGAATTAGCACTCTCTTCTGCCAGCTGTCTGATCTGATCTGCCACGACTGCGAAGCCTCTTCCTGCCTCTCCGGCACGGGCTGCCTCGATGGAAGCATTTAAGGACAGCAGATTGGTCTGGGATGCGATATTCTCAATATCCGCGATGATCTTTTCAATGTTCTGGGTCGTTGCGTTGATCTTCTTCATGGCATCTACCAGTTCATCCATCTTCTTCTGGCTGTTGGCTGCCTCGATACCTACCTTTTTCGCCTTGTCATGTACAATGTCGGTAGACTTGGTATTCTCCAGTACCTGACTGGTTACTTCGTCTACGGTAGCCACCAGTTCTTCTACGGATGCTGCCTGATGGGTAGCGCCCTCCGCTATATCCTGTGCACTGACTGCCAGCTGATTGCTGCCCGCAGATACCTGCTCGGAGGAATCCTGAATACCGTGCATGGTCTCACTGATCTTATTTACCATTTCATCCAGCTCATCCAAAACATTTCGGAGCAGTCCGACATATGCCTCCGGGCAGCTGCTGTGAACATCAAAATTACCATCGGAAAATTGTTCTACAATAGTCTGCAGATCTGATACAACCTTTTTCAAAATAGCTGCGGCGGTCTCAAAGCTGTCGGAAAGTCTGCCCAGCTCATCCTCAGATTCATAAGGTACACCGATCTCAAAATCACCGGATGCGATCTTCTCAGACGCAGTTACCAGGTTCGTGATCGGATCTATCAGCATTTTGGCAAGCATTTTAGACATGGATGCATTAAATATGATAGCTAAAACAAGTAAAACCACAACAACTATACTTCCTATATAGCCTTTTGACCGTACCAATTCCACCACTGCCACCAGTGCCAGCACCACATATAAAATGTCCATGATGCGGAATGCAAAAGAAAGCTTATTTTTAATTGGCTTGTCTCTCAGTATTTCTTCCAGTTTTTTCATTTGTTTTCTGCTCCTTCCGTGAATTAACCTTTCTGTATTTTATTTTAATTTTCCTTATCTGTTTCGTCAAGATGAAGCTGATTAAAATTATGTAAAATTCAGGTATGGGATGCCCGGCTCATCTCCAGTAATTTATCTCTCATTTCATTCTCAATGCGCTGTAAATCTTCCTCTGCGCTCTGTCTTCTCGCACGTCCCTCTTCCTGGATCTTCATGACCTCATCCAATGTCGTCATCAGTGTCTGATTCGTACTCTTAAGTGTCTCTATATCCACAATTCCCCGCTCGGATTCCTTCGCTGTCTCCACAGACGCCACCTTCAGTGCTTCCGCGTTCTTCTTCAGCAGTTCATTGGTCATATCCGATACGGCACGCTGTGCCTTGGCGGCATCGGTAGCATGATCCAGACCGATGGCAATGACCATCTGACTCTTCCACAGGGGGATCGTATTCACTAACGTCGACTGGATCTTCTCGGACATGGCGATATCATTGGACTGGATCAGACGGATCTGGGGTGCCATCTGCAGGGAAATGGCTCTGGTCAGCTCCAGATCATAGATCTTCTTCTCAAACCGCTCACACATTGCCGCGAAATCTTTCGCTGCCTGCGTGTCCTCCGGCAGTCCGCTCTTCTGTGCCTTCTCTAAAAGTTCCGGAAGCTCCACACTTTTTGCCTGCGCCAGCTTCTTTTTGCCTGCCAGGATATACATGGACAGTTCCTTGAAGTAATTCAGGTTCAGCTGGTATAGCTTGTCCAACACAGCCACATCCTTTAACAGCACTACCTGATGACTCTCCATGGCATCACAGATCTTTGTGATATTGACTTCTGCCTTATCATACTTTGCTTTTAGATTGCTCAGCTTGTCTCCGCTTTTTTTGAACAGTCCGAAAAATCCCTTATCTTCCTCGGTGTCGAAGTCCTTTAGCTGTGCCACCACATCGGTTAACAGAGTTCCAACTTCTCCCATATCCTTGGTCCGGACATTATTAAGCGCCGTCTCTGAGAAATCTGCGATCTTCTTCTGGCTTCCGGCTCCGTACTGTAACACCGCCTGGGTATTGGTCAGGTCGATCTGTGCTGCGAAATCATCCACCTGCTTCTGCTCTTCCGGTGTCAGTTCCATCTCGGGAACCGCCTGCTCTTCCACTAACTCCTCCGGCTTCTTCTCCACGATCTCTTCCTTTGCCTCGGCAAAAGGATCCAGTGTAAGAGTCGGTGCTTCTTTTGTTGCTGCGTCTAAATCCATGTTCATACTAATCTCCCTTCCGCAGACGATTCCTTTCGTCGGAGGAATCGCGAATCAAATTTCAATTTACTGTTTTTCCATTACAAAATCGGATTCCGTCAGACCTTCCTTTGCCAGCATGGTCTGTAATACCTGCGCATCAGCCGCTGCGTCAAAGGCTGCATCCTGAAACAGATTGTTTAACAATGTCACAAATGCCTGATTGATCATGTCCAGTGTCTTCCCGATCTCTTTCTTGGCATCGAGAATGTCCTCTCCGGGACTGCTGACTTCATCAAATTCCGCATACTGCTCCACCAGCTTTAAAGTAGTGGGCAGATAATAATCCATTAATTTATGCATTCTGTGCATCTGCTCCGGGTGCTCCTGCACTCTGTCGAAGATCTCCTTCAACAGATTCTCCAGACGGTACAGCTTCTCGGAGATTGCCTCCTCTTCGATCCGGTCGTTCAGATCCCGCAGATGTCTGATGCATTCCATCCCCTCTGCCACCATACTGTGGAGTTCCTGTTCTCTCTCCGCCTGTGCAACGTCCTGTGCTGTTCCTGTATCCGGCATCTGTTTTGCCTGCTCCTCTAAGTTTTTCTGTTCCAGATAAGCCTTTTCTGTCTCCAGATACTGATGATAGATCACATCATTTAACATAAAACAGGTCTCTTTGTCATCCAGATGACCGTCAGGGAACATTCCGGCCTTCAACATTTTACGCAGATCCTTTTTTACATAGCGGACGCTTTTGCCGGTATAACGCGCCATCTCCGTGATCACACCGTACATCTTGGTACCGCACAGCTCCAGATATTTCTCCGCACGCTGTAATCTTCTGCGCTGTCCGTTGCCATAGGATATCATCTCCAAAAATACCAAAGAAAGTACTCCCGGAAGAATTGCCGCACTTAAGCTTGCTGCACTAAAAGCTGCCAGGAGAAGCTGTACCAAAAGTCCCAGCCCGGAAAAACCAAGTCCGATGCCGCCGAACACAGTGTACAAAGTTCCGGACACGCTTCCCTTTTTCTCCATTTTTACCAAAGAAGTCATCTCGGAAGCCGTAGCCTTTCTGGGTGTCCCGACTCCTGCCTGATTTCTGGCACGGTTCTGCGCCGCCTGTGCCTTACGCTGCTCTTCCCATTGTTTTTCCCGTTCTATTCGCTGTCTGTGCCATTCTTCGTTTTGTCTGCGGTGTTCTTCCCGCTGTCTTTCCCGTTCTTCGCGCTCCGTCTGGATCTGCTCTTTAGACTTCTCTTCTTCCCGCTTTTTATCCTGCCAGTTGCGCTGGGAATTCCAGACCTTTTTTTCCGTGGCTTCCCTGGATAGATTCGCCTGAAAATCCGCTTCCCGCAGAGCATCGGTGACCGTATCGGTTACTAATGTATTCAGTGCCCGGAAATCTCCGGTCTTCATGGCTTCGGCAATGGTCTCTTTAAATTTTTCCCCAAGATGATTCTGCACTTCACTCATAATTAATATTTTCTCTGACTTTTCAGTTCCTCATAGAGCAGACAATAATTTTCGTAACGTGTCTGCGGAATCTCCCCTTCCGCCACAGCATCTTTCACGCCGCAGACCGGTTCTGAGATATGAGAACATCCTCCGAATCTGCAATATTTTTCAAAAGGAACAAATTCGGGATAAAATCCCGCCAGCTGTTCTTTTTCCAGTCCGAACAGTCCCAGGGAGCTGAACCCCGGAGTATCCAGAATGTAAGTATCCGGTGCAATGGAGATCAGTTCGGAATGCCTGGTGGTATGTTTTCCACGCTCGATCTTCTCACTGATGGACCCAGTCTCCATCACGATCCCCGACTGTAAACAGTTGACCAGCGAAGACTTTCCGACGCCGCTGGGCCCCGCCACCGTGGTGGTCTTGCCCCGAAGCAGGTCTTTTAATCTGTCGATGCCTTCCTTTTCCCTGGCACTGACAGTAATGGTCTGAAATCCCGCCTGTTCATAGATGGAACAATAATCCTCTTTTTTCCCCTCTGTGTCAATGTCCTGTTTGTTAAAGCAGATAATGCAGGGAATGTCCTGCTGCTGCATCATGATCAGGAAACGATCCAGCAGGTTAAAATTGGGCTGTGGCTTACAGATGGCAAAAATCACCAGTGCCTGATCCACATTGGCAACCGCCGGACGGATCAGTTCGCTGTGCCTGGGAAGCAGTTCTGTGATATTTCCCTTTTTCTGTGCTTCATCTATGACTTCCATCTCCACATCGTCCCCGACCAATGGTTTCCTGTGGTCCTTACGGAAGACACCTTTTGCCTTGCATTCATAGATTCCGTCCGCACTATGCAGAGCATCCCCTGCATGGACATAATAGAATCCGGCAATTCCTTTTATAATCTTGCCCTTCATAGTTCCTGCCTTTGTCTTATTCCTTCACGAATTCCACTCTTCTGGTAAAGGTCTTGTTCTCTGTGGTGCCGGGGACGACAACATCCCCCTCTGTTGTGGTGCTTGCCGATGTCACCTGGTAGGTCATGGTGAGGGTACCGCCGGAGGAGGCGATGCCGTTGATATTGGTCGATACCGGGAAGGTGGTAACCTTCGTATCCATCAGCACGGTGCCGTCATCCGCCACCAGGGTGATGCCGACTTCCATTCCCGATACATACTGGGGTGCCTCGGAAGTCGTCGGTGCCACAATGCTGACATTGCACTTATAGGTTACTTTCTGTGCGCCCTGGCTCACCTTAATATCAATGGAGGTTCCCTGATCCACATAGGATCCATGGGAATAGCTCTGATAGCAGATCATACCCTCTCCCACTTCGTCACTGTAAATATAGGTCACACTGCCTACCGTCAGTCCGGCTTCGATTGCTTCCACCGTACCATCCTGCTCTGACAGTCCGATCAGGTTCGGCACACGGATCTTCGTATCTTCCTTGCCCAGGCTTACAGTAACGGTGATCACACTGCCCTTCGGTGCCTTATTACCCTCTGCGGGGGTCTGGAAGATCACGCGTCCTGCTTCTATGGTATCGGAATAGCCCTCTGTCTTATTGACCAGAAATCCCTTGCTTACCAGCTGTGTATTCGCCTCATCAAAGGTAAGCTCCACCACATTCGGAACTTCTACGCCCTGGGTTCCGGCACTTGCCGTAAGTGTTACCGTGCTGCCTTTTTCAATCTGGGCATCCACGCTGACATCGGTACTGATCACCACACCTTCTGCCACGGAATCAGATTCCTCATATGCGACTTCCGTCAGAATTCCCAGTCCGGTCAGTGTATTTCTCGCATCATCCACATTCATGCCCTTCACATCCGGCATGGTGACTTTCTCTGCCTCTTCCTTGGTTTCCTCCGTAGTGATGATCGGGCCGGAAGGCTTATTGCCTTCGTCCTTTTTCCCGCCGAAGATCTTCACCGCCAATACGATCAGTATGATACAGATCACGATACCGGCAACGATTGCCAGAACCGTGGTCACTTTCTCCATCTTGGGATCGTAATCGTAATCGTCTTCGCCTTCTCCCTCTTCTTCACTCTCGTACATTGCTTCTGTATCGGAGCGCAGGCGCATGGTCTCATCGTGGTCCGGTTCCTCATATTCACGGTTTGCGGGATAAGGTGTCTTTCTCTTGATCTGTGCCATATCCTCATCGGAGAGCATCCGTGTGCCACCCTCCATGTCCGGGTCATGGTTCACCACGAAATCCTCATCCGGATTGATCAGAGACTGCTTCAGGTCTGCGATCAGCTCCGCCATATTCTGGTATCTGCGGTCCGGGGACTTCTGACAGCACTTCAATACGATGTTTGCCACGCTGGAAGGGATCTCCGGTACATATTCCTTGGGAGAAGGCATCTCCTCCTGAATATGCTTGATGGCGATCGCTACTGTGGTCTCCCCGTTAAAGGGTACTCTGCCGGTCAGCATCTCGAACATCGTAATTCCCAAAGAATAAATATCGCTCTTCTCATCGCTGTAGCCACCTCTGGCCTGCTCCGGAGAAGTATAGTGGACACTTCCCATGACATTGGAGGTAATGGTGTTACTGGTAGCTGCCTTGGCGATACCGAAGTCCGTCACCTTTACCTTACCGTCTTTGGAGATAATGATATTCTGCGGTTTGATATCCCGATGAATAATATGATTATTATGCGCAGCCTGAATTCCCATGCTTACCTGGATAGCAATACTTACCGCTTCCTTGTAAGACAGACGCGCCTTTTTTTCAATGTATTTTTTGAGGGTGATGCCTTCTACCAGCTCCATTACGATATAGTAGATTCCGTTCTCTTCTCCTACATCATAGACATTTACGATATTGGGATGCATCAGTCCCGCTGCCGCCTGTGCCTCAATGCGGAATTTAGAGACAAAATTAGCGTTCTCACTAAATTCCTGTTTCAATACCTTGATTGCCACATAGCGATTCAGCTTATGACATTTTGCTTTATAGACATCTGACATACCGCCGGTTCCGATCTTCTCCAGGATCTCGTAGCGATCGCCGATCATCATTCCTATTTTGATCATTCCTGCTCTCCATTCCAAAAACCTAAATAACTAAGCATATTGAATATTATCTGTCTTATGCACACGGCTCAATCAATATCACACTGATGTTGTCTTTTCCGCCGTTGGCATTGGCTGCTTCTACCAGGTGCTGTGCCTGTTCCACGAGATCTCTTGCTCCGTTGATAATCATACGGATCTCTTCATCCTCCAGCATATTGGTCAACCCGTCCGTACACATTAAGACGATGTCACCCTCCTGCAGTTCCACGGTAAAAAAGTCCGGTTCCACGTGATCTTCCGCTCCCACTGCCCTGGTAATAATATTTTTCTTAGGATGATTCCTGGCGTCCTCACGGTCCAGTTCTCCGATGCGCACCATTTCCTCTACATAAGAATGGTCTCTTGTGATCTGACGGATCTTGCTGCCCACCACATAGAGTCTGCTGTCACCCACATTGGCCACCTGCAAAAATCTGCCCATGCAGGATGCCGCCACTACGGTCGTACCCATTCCTTCCAGCTTCTTATCCTCACTGGCACACTTCCGGATCACCGTATTGGCTTCCTCGATCGCCTTGCGGAAGATCAGTGACGGATTCTTCTCGAAAGAATTCTCCATCTCATGGATCATGGTCTCCACCGTCACCTTCGACGCATAATCTCCCGCATTATGTCCACCCATACCATCTGCTACGATAAACACGTTGGGCAGGTTGCCCACCGGCTCTTCCGAGGTATAGATATAATCCTGATTGATATTTCTTTTCCTTCCGATATCGGTTATGGAAAACGTCTTGAGCACGTCAAACTTCCTCCTGTGAGAGTCCGTCCGGGTTCTGTGTCTCCTGCACATGACGGCGTCTTAACTGTCCGCAGGCACCATCGATATCCCGGCCCATTTCCCTTCTAATTGTAACATGTATCTTTTTACTTTCAAGTTTATTTTTAAATGCCTGAATGTGCTTCATGTCCGACTGCACATAATCCCGCTCTTTAATAGGATTCACCGGGATCAGATTGACGTGACAGCACAAAGGCTTCGCCAGGGCGATCAGTTCTTCGGCATCCTCTTTTGTATCATTCACACCGCCTACCAGACTGTACTCAAAAGTGATCCGTCGCCCGGTCTGTTCAAAATAGTACCGGCAGGCATCCATCAGTTCATCGATGGAATACCGGTTGGCGATGGGCATCAGTTTTCTTCGCTTCTCATCGGTCGTGGCATGCAGGGACAATGCCAGTGTGATCTGCAGTTTTTCCTCTGCCAGCTGTCTGATCCGGGGCACGATGCCGCAGGTAGATACCGTCACATTTCTCTGGCTGATATGCAATCCGTTCTCATCTGTTAACAGATGGAGAAATTTTAAAATATTATCATAATTGTCCATGGGTTCTCCGGTGCCCATGACTACCACATTGGAGACCCGCTCCTGCGTCAGCCTCGTGATGGCATAGATCTGATCTAACATCTCCGAAGGTGTCAGGTTCCGCTCCAGTCCATCCAGGGTGGACGCACAGAATCTGCAGCCCATACGGCATCCCACCTGGGAAGAAATACAGACACTGTTGCCGTGTTTGTACTGCATCCACACGCTTTCCACCACGTTGCCGTCAGACAGTTCAAATAAAAACTTTTTCGTACCGTCGATCTTCGACTCCTGTATTCTGACAGGCTTTACACAGGTATATTCATATTTTTCCTTGCATTGTTCCCTGAATTTTGCGGAGAGACTGGTCATCTCGTCAAAGCTTCGCGCTAACTTCACATGCATCCACTCATACATCTGTTTTGCCCGGAAAGCTTTCTCTCCCATACTCTCCAGTTCGACCTTCAGTTCCTCCAGATTCAGGGATTTAATATCTTTTTTACTATCCATGTCTTATATCTCACGTTCTTCTGCGCAGCCTTGCAAAGTAGAATCCGTCGGTCTCATCCGTTCCCGGCAGAAGTTGTCTCTCCTCCTCTAAAACGAACGGAAACTGTTCCATGATCCAGGCTGCCATGTTCTGATTCTCTTCTCTGTTGATCGTGCAGGTGCTGTACAACAGCACGCCGCCCGGCTTCACATACCGCCATCCGGCTTCCACGATCTGCCTCTGCAGTTCCTGGATAGACTTAAGGCTCTCCGGTGTCACATGATATTTAATGTCTCTCTTTTTGCCCATAACACCTAAGCCCGAGCAAGGGACATCCATCAGCACCACATCCGCAGACGCTTCCCTCTCTGCGTCATAAACTGTGGCATCATGCACTTCCACTTCCACATTGGTGCGGTGCATGCGCTCCAGATTCTCATGTATCAAATCTGTCTTATATTCCGACACATCGCGGGATAACACATGTCCCGCCTCTTTCGTATATTCTGCCGCCAGGATCGTCTTACCTCCCGGTGCCGCACACAGATCCATAACAAAGTCTCCCTGATTTATTTTTGCTGCCTTTACCGCCAGGGCGGAAGACGCATCCTGTACAGTGAATTTTCCTTCGGCAAATCCGGGCAGCTCGCTGACGTTTTCCAGATTTTCCGCCAGATATACATAAGGAAGCTCCTTATGTGCGCTTAAGTGAACCCCTCTAGCCTCTATCTGTTTCTTAAGCTCCTCACGTTCCGCTTCCGACAATTCCAGGCAAAAACGCAGAGATACCGGATGAATCTTAAGCAGTCCCATGAGAAGTGTTTCCGTTCCCTCCATGCCGTATACCGGAAGCCACAGATTCACGATCCATTCCGGCATAGAATATTTTACGCTGAAATATTTCACGGGATCCGCAGGATCCGGCATGGGCATATTGTCCTTGCTGCGGGCAATACTTCGCAGGACGGCATTGACGAACCCCTTCAGAGTACGGAAGCCGCGCTTTGCCGCCAGCTTGCAGGCCTCATTACATACCGCACTGTCCGGCACCGCATCCATATACAGGATCTGATAGGTGCTCATGCGGAGCAGACAACGGATCAGAGGCTTCATCTTACGGACCGGAACCGAAGAGAACCGGTTCAGATAATAATCCAGCTCCAGCTGTCTCTCTATGGTACCCTCCGTAACTCTCTTGATAAATGCCTTATCTCTGGGATCCAGGTAATCGTATTTATCCAGCACTGCTTTTATTAATTTATGGGAAAAATCCTGCCCCTTTTCCAGGTCCAGCAGGATCTCCACAATAATCTCTCTTGTATCGGTGGTTGCAGGCTTCCCCATGCTTAGTCTCTCCTTCTGCGGTTACCGCCATACAACAGGATCAGACGAAGCAGCTGTAATGCGGAGGATGCTGCTCCCGCTACATAGGTAAGGGCTGCCGCTGTCAGCACCTTTTTACCACCGCTTACTTCTTCATTACCTAACAGTCCGTATTCCTCTACCTTCACAATTGCTCTGCGGGAGGCATTGAATTCCACGGGAAGTGTCACCAGCTGGAAGATCACGGTCAGGGCAAATGCCCAGATTCCCAGCTGGATCAATGTCTGGTTCCAGCTGAGCAGTACTCCTAAGAAAATCAGGGGAATACTTAAGTTGCTTCCGATGTTCACCACAGGTACCAGTGCCGCACGAATACTCATAGGTGCATAGCCGTGGGCATGCTGGATCGCATGTCCGCACTCATGGGCAGCCACACTGACTGCGGTGACTGAGGTTCCGTTATAATTCTTATATGACAGTCTTACGGTATCCGTCCGGGGATCGTAATGATCGCCGTCGTTTGCGTTCAGACACTCGATCTGTACGTTATACAAACCTTCTCTATTGAGAAGATTCCGGGCAGCTTCCGCTCCCGTAATTCCTCTCATATTCCGGACCTTACTGTATTTGCGCATGGTGGAGTTCACCAGCGCACTGGCCCCAAGGCATAACACCAGTCCGATCAATACCAGAAAATACGTGGGGTCAAAATAATAACCATATCCATAATAACCACCATACATAGCAAAGTCTCCTTTCTTATTGCCTGGCTTGTTTATCACTCTCCCAGGAGTTCTCCCGGCTGCACCTTCACGCCTAACAGGAAATCATGGGCTGTCATACGCTTTTTGCCTTCCAGCTGCAATTCCATGACCTTCAGAGTTCCTTCCGACGCTGCCACCTCAAAGGAATCCTTATTCACTGTAAGGATCGTTCCCGGGGTTTCTGTGTGAGCCGTCACCATGGGAATCGCCTTCCAGATCTTTAACTGTTTTCCGCGATAAAATGTGTAGGCGCTGGGCCAGGGGGTCAGTCCTCTGATCAGTCTGTCCAGTTCAGCTGCCGTTTTGGTGAAATCCAGTCTGCCCATTTCTTTTGTGATCAGTGCCGCATAGCAGGTCTTCGCATCGTCCTGTTTTTCCGGGGTCAGCTTTCCTGCTTCTAAGAGCGGCAATGCTTCGGTGATCGCTTCTCCGCCGAGCACCATAAGCTTATCGTGCAGTGTTTCAAAAGTATCTTCCGAAGTAATGGGAATCTTCTTCTGATACAGCATATCTCCGGTGTCCAGTCCGGCATTCATCTGCATGATAGTCACACCGGTCTGCGTCTCTCCGTCGATGATCACTCTCTGGATCGGAGATGCACCACGGTATTTCGGGAGCAGGGATGCGTGGATATTCAGGCATCCGTACTTCGGCAGATCCAGGATCTCCTGAGACAGGATCTGTCCGAACGCTGCCACAATATAAACATCTGCGGGATATTTTTTCAATTCCTCAATAGCCTCGGGAGTCTTGATCCTGCGGGGCTGGAATACCGGGATGCCGTGTTTTACAGCACATTCCTTCACCGGTGGGAACTGTAACTGCCCGCTTCTTCCCTTTGCCTTGTCCGGCTGGGTCACCACTGCGGTGATCTCATGTCCCTGTGCGATCAAAGCTTCCAGAGCTCCCACTGCGAAATCAGGGGTTCCCATAAATACGATCTGCATAGCTTATCTCCTTCCCGGAATACTTATTCTTCTTCCTCGTCCTCATAGGTCACGTCCTGCAGAGGACCTTCCGCCTTCTCCACATAGAGATGTCCATCCAGGTGATCCAGTTCGTGGCAGATGGCTCTTGCCAGCAATTCCGTACCCTCTACCTCTATGGGCTTCATATTCACATCCAATGCTACCGCTTTCACATAATTGGGTCTGGTCACGATACCAAACTTTCCGGGAACACTCAGGCACCCTTCCTGGCCGGTCTGCTCTCCGCTGCTCTCCACGATCCGGGGATTGATAAGAATATACGGATCCTCTCCGGTGGTGTCGATCACCACGATCCGCTTAAGTATGCCCACCTGGGGGGCTGCCAGTCCTACGCCGTTGGCATCATACATGGTCTCTAACATATCCTCGATCAGTTCCTTCGTCCGGGGAGTCATCTCCTTGACTTCCTTACAGTTCTTGGTCAGTACTTCATCTCCATATTCACGAATATTTCTGATTGCCACAATTATTACCTCCTATAATACGTTCACCGGGTCAAAATCGAATTGTATACTAAGCTGTCTTGGCTGCCACTGTCTCAGAGTCTCCTCCACACAGTCCTTTACCGCCACCAGCGTATCATACTCCGCATGCTTCGCATAGAACACATACCGGTAAATATCGTTGATCTTGCTGATATTTGCCGGGGTCGGTCCCAATATCTGCAAAAAGTCCATATTAGACTTTACCACATCTGCCAGCCTCTGGGCAAGCTGTTTTACGTTTTCTTCCTCTTTGCCATAGATCTGTACCGCCAGCATATGTGCCGCCGGAGGATATCCCGACAGCTCTCTGTACAGGATCTCTTCCTCATAAAAGCTCTTATAATCCTGGGCAGCCGCGCAGGTAATGGCATAATGATCCGGCTGATAAGTCTGAATCACCGCTTCTCCCGGAAGCACCCCTCTGCCTGCTCTGCCCACCGCCTGGGTCAGTAGCTGGAATGTCCGCTCTCCGGCACGGTAATCTGAGGCGTTTAAAGACAGATCTGCCGCCAGGATCCCCACCAGGGTCACCTTCGGGAAATCATGTCCCTTCACGATCATCTGGGTGCCAATCAACACATCCGCCTCACCGTTCGCGAAAGCAGACAATATTTTCTCATAGCTGTCCTTCGTCCGGGTAGTATCCGCATCCATCCGTAGTGTCCGCACCCCCGGATACAATTCTTTCAATTTATCTTCGATCTGCTGGGTACCTGCTTTGAATCCCAGAATATATTTCGATCCGCACTTCGGGCATAGCTTTGGCATGGGCTGCATATAGCCGCAATAATGACAGATCAGCCTTCCCCCTTTATGTTCCGAGAGGGAGACATCGCAGTGGGGGCATTTCATGACTTCGCCGCAGGCGCGGCAGGATACGAATCCCGCATACCCTCTGCGGTTTAAAAACAAAATGGTCTGCTGCCCCTTACTGATCCGGTCTGCCATCAGTTCCTGTAATTTTCTGCTGAAAATAGAACGGTTTCCCTCCTGCAGTTCCTGCCTGAGATCCACCGTGTGTACCGTGGGCAGTTCTCCGCCGGTCAGGCGTTTCGTCAGATGGAACAGCCTGTATTCTCCCTTTCCGGCGCGGTAATACGCCTCTAAGGAAGGGGTCGCCGATCCCAACACTACACTGGCTCCGTACAGCTTCGCCACTTCCATTGCCGTCTCTCTGGCATGGTATTTGGGAGTACTCTCACTTTTGTAGCTGTTCTCCTGTTCCTCATCCATAACGATCAGCCCCAGATTGGGGAATGGGGTAAAAAGTGCGGATCTCGGACCTATGATCACATCGATCTCGCCTGCTTTTGCACGCTCGCACTGATCATATTTTTCTCCGGGAGACAATGTGGAATTCATGACACTGACCCGGTCACCGAATCTCTGATAGAACCTAAGCAGTGTCTGGTAGGTCAGAGCGATCTCCGGGATCAGCACGATTGCCTGGCGTCCTCTTTTTATCATCTCGCCGATGAGTTGCATATACACTTCCGTTTTGCCGCTGCCGGTGATGCCATGGATCAGATAGGTCTGCCTTCTGCCGGCATCAAAATCCGTAAGCACTTCCGTAACGATGGTCTGCTGTTGTGAGCTAAGTGTATTGTGCGCTGCCTCCAAGGCTTGCATTTTCACCGGATTCCGGTAACTTTCGGTACTGACTAATTTTGCCGCGCCCACTTTTACGATACTGTTTACCGTAGCGGCGCTGACGCCCAGTTTCCCGGTGACCCATTCGTAGGGAATACTCTCCTGCTCAGACAGAGCTTTTAACAGTCTGGCCTTCGCCACCTGTTTCTTGCGCTCGCATTCTCCTAAGAGTGACAGGATCTCCTCTCTATTCATCAGGCGCACCAGCTGTCTGTGCTCCAGTTTCTTCACAGTCTGCTTCGCCGGCAGTACCGTCTTCAGGGCCTGGATCATGGTACAACCGTAATTGCGGCGGATCCAGGCTGCCAGTGCGATCATTTTGTCTTCCACACCGGTCTCTTTTTCCGGTAGTCCTACGATCTCCTTGATCTTCTCCGGATCGAACTGACACTGATCCCCTATACTGACTACGTAACCTTTGATCAGACGGTTTCCATTGCCGAAAGGGATCATGACGCAGGCTCCCGGCTCCAATCTGTCCCGCATTCTCTCCGGTACCCGGTACTGAAATGTTTTATCCAGTTTTTCATGAGAGATATCTACAATGATATCCGCATATAACGTACGCAATCTGTTTTCCTCTCTGTTCACCGGAATCCCGGAAGGCTGTCTTATAAATCCTGACCCGCTGCCGATCCGGGGATATGTCCCTCCGCCAGGATATCCCGGATCAGATCCCGTTCATCCATGGGATGCTTCACGCCTTTGATCTCCTGGTAGTCTTCGTGCCCTTTTCCTGCCAGCACGATGATATCGCCGGGTTCTCCGTGTTCGATGGCATAAGTAATGGCTTCCTTGCGGTCACAGATCTCCACATATTTTCCATCCGTCTTCGCCATACCGGTCTTGATATCATTGATAATATCCTGCGGCTCCTCGAACCGGGGATTGTCGGAAGTGATGATGGTCAGATCCGCCAGTCTGCCGCTGACCTCTCCCATCTCAAAACGACGCTGTCTGGAACGGTTGCCGCCGCAGCCAAACAGGCTGACCAGTCTGTGGGGTTCATACTCCCGCAGGGTGGTTAACAGACTTTCCAGTGCCATGGCGTTATGGGCATAGTCGATCAGCAGAGTAAATTGGTCAGAAACCTTGATCATCTCAATACGGCCCTTTACTTTTGCCTGTAATAGTGCCTTTTTGATAGCGTCCTCATCCACCTTAAAATGACGGCAGATGGCAATGGCTGCCAGCGCATTGTACACGCTGAATTTGCCGGGCATGGGTACTTCCACATCAAAATTCATCAGACCGGTCACATGGAAGGTCACTCCCAGTTCTCCGGGTTTGTGCACCAATTGCCGGTTCTCGGCCCGCAGCATGCAGTGTTCTCCCATACCGAAGCTCTCCAGTGCACAGGTATGTTCCTCCGTCACTGCCTGCCAGTGTTCATCGTCACCATTGACAATTCCCACCTTGCACTGTTTGAACAACAATCCCTTACAGTGCAGATATTCCTCAAAGCTTGCATGCTCGTTGGGACCGATATGATCCGGCTCCAGATTTGTAAAAATACCGTAATCGAATACAAATCCCTGGGTACGGTGCAGCATCAGCGCCTGGGAGGATACTTCCATAACTACCGTATCCAGTCCGGCATCCACCATGCGGGCAAAATACTCCTGCAACAGGTAAGATTCCGGTGTCGTATTATTTGCATGAATATGTTCGTCTCCGATGATCACCTCGATGGTTCCCACCAGTCCCACTTTATATCCGGCATTCTCCAGAATGGATCTCACCAGGTAGGTGGTCGTGGTCTTGCCCTTGGTGCCCGTGATACCGATAACTTTCAGTTTCTCCGCCGGATGGCCGAACCAGGCTGCGGAGATAAATGCCATGGCATATCGGGTATCCGCTACTTTGATCACAGTCACATCCGCATCCGCAGGAAGTTCTATGTCCTTTTGTACCACCAGCACTCCGGCGCCCTGCGCTGCCACCTGTGCGGCAAAATCATGTCCGTCAAAATTTGCTCCGTTAATACAAATGAACAGGCATCCCGGAATGACTTTACGGGAGTCATAGACTACAGCTGTGATCTCCCGCTCCAAAGTCCCTTGTACCGGTTCGTATTCCAGTTTATCCAGAAGTGTTTTTAATGTTCTGCTTTTTTCCATAAAGGTATCCGCCTTTCCCGAAAAATCTTGTTGCATACTTCTTTATATTTTACTCTTTTTTCTTAAAATGTACCACCCTTAAATTTTTCAGTGTCTTTCACATCTTCCAAAGTAATGCTATAATAAGGTATCTTTTTATTTTAAGGGGGATTCTTATGAACGGCTTTTACGGATCCGTAAACGGAAATATCATCGGTACACTCTATTTTCTTATGTTTCAGTGCGCAGGTTTTCTGTACATCCGTCGCCTTTTTCCGCAAAAAGAACTAGTCTTTCGGTTACTTGTCGGCAGTGTCCTCGGTTCTGTTCTGCTACAATGGATTCCCGCATTGTTTGCCCTTTTCTTCGATTTTTCCCTGACCGCCCATGTGGCGGCTCTTATTTTCATTGCTGTGAG
The DNA here is from genome assembly GCF_051972595.1 of Simiaoa sp. Taxonomy (NCBI): domain Bacteria; kingdom Bacillati; phylum Bacillota; class Clostridia; order Lachnospirales; family Lachnospiraceae; genus Simiaoa; species Simiaoa sp. The sequence goes on from NZ_JBOKRY010000006.1 coordinate 105,618, forward strand.
CCTGCTGCTTCTATATACCCTATATCATCCGGTCACGACAGCTTCCTCTCCGGTTCTGCATAAGGATTGCCGGCAACTGTTTTTTGAAAATTATGCTTTTCTTTTACTGGCAGGTATTACTTTTGTGTTATTTTGTGTTTTGCTGTTCACCCACACCCTCCTGCCACAAGAAGACGGACTTCATGTAGGACAATGTACCTACGGAGATCTGCAGATGCATCTGGGAATTATCACAAGCATTGCCGACCAACAGATTTTTCCGCCTTACTACTCGATCTCTCCCCGGGACAGACTGTGTTATCCTTTCCTATGCGACAGTATTTCTGCCAGCATCTATCTGTTTGGAGCATCACTGCGCTATGCCTATATGCTCCCCATGTATTTCGCCTTTTTGCAGGTACTTGCCGGATTCTATGCCATCGCAGACACTCTTCTTCATGACCGCGCCAAATCGCTGACCGCGTGGATTCTGTTCTTCTATAACGGTGGATTGGGATTTATGTATTTTATTGACTTTAGCAGCGAAGGTGGTTACCGGATTCGTGATATTTTTACCGGCTATTACACCACTCCCACCAACCTGATTACCCGGAATATCCGCTGGGTCAATGTCATCGTGGATATGCTGCTGCCCCAGCGTGCCACCCTGTTTGGTTACGCGGTTCTGTTCTGCGCTCTGTGGTTATTGCTCCGTGCCATCAGGAATGGGGAAAAAGACTTATTTCTCCCGTCAGGCATTCTCGCCGGAGCTCTGCCCATGATTCACACGCATTCCTTCGTCGCCATTGTGATTTTAAGTGCCTGCTGGATGCTGCTTTGGCTCTACCGCGCTATCCCTCATGCTTCAGCATCCGGACAGACGCACCCCGGAGCCATTCTTCTTGGCATCTTTACTCTCTGTATGCTCTTTTTTGAGATTATGAACAAAAGTGCTGCTGTCATCGCACCTGCATTACTTTTTCGTTTTGGAATTATCATTGCTGCAATGCTGGTCCTGTACGGATTGTCCCTGTTCTATCGATGCTTTTTTAAGAAAAAAACAGATAGCTATACTCTGCGGGAGTTCTTAACTACGTGGGGAATTTTCTTTGCTGTCGTCCTTCTGCTTGCGGTTCCGCAGCTGCTGGAATGGACCTTCCGACAGACCGCGCAAGGCAGCTTTTTATCGGGACATTTTAACTGGGGCAATCAGGGAGATGAATATCTGTGGTTTTACCTGAAGAACTGGGGAGCAATCCTGGCTTTATTCGTTCCCGCAATGATACATTGCAAAAAAGAAGATTTCGATGTGATGTCCGGCGCATGTCTGCTATGGTTTGTGGCAGAGATCATTTCCTTTTCCCCGAACACTTATGACAATAATAAATTTTTATATGTGACCTATGTATTCGTCTGCTGTCTCAGCGCCGGATACGGTATAGACCTGCTGCGCTCTCTGAAAAAAAGTTCCTCGCGTATCCTATGTCTGGTCGGCATGATGCTTCTGTGTACCGTCTCCGCCGTACTGTCACTTGGCAGAGAACTGGTATCTGACTACACTGCATACTCTAATGCCCAGGTGGAAGCTGCCACATTCGTAGAGGAAAATACCCCTGCCACCTCCTGCTTTTTAACCAATGGCAGACATGTCAATGAGATCTCCGCCCTGGCGGGACGAAATGTAGTCAACGGTGCCGGAACCTTTTTAGCATTCCATGGTCTCTATCATTCGGAAAACCTTGCGGACTTCAAAAGCATTTACGAGGATCCTTTAAACGCGGCTCCCCTGCTTGTAAGTTACGGGATTGATTATATCGAGGTGTCCTCCTGGGAACGGGCGGATTATGCCGTGGACGAGGCAGCTCTTTCCTCTCTGTATCCCTGCATCTTCGACAACGGAGAGATTCAGATCTACCAGGTCACTCGGTAGCTTTTCACTCCGCTGTGGGAAGTTCTACGGTATCACATTCCCGGGGCTTACCGAAGTTCTGGATAAAACCGATCACCTGTCCCGACAAAAGTACGGTAAACAGTGAATAACCGATCCGTCTCACCGGGATATAGCTCAAGGACATGACCAGCACGATCAGGTCCGATAGCAGGTACACCCACTGGATCTTCCAGCCGGTGGCATGGGAAATGCTCATGGCCAGGGCATCGTCTCCACTGGGTGCTCCTCCGATACGTACGCACAGTCCGGCGCCCACACCAACAAACAGTGCACCCACCAGGGCTGCCACAAGGGGCATGTCCGCCAGTCCGGGCCACAGGTGCGGGAATTGTTCGCAGATCTTATATGTACCGGAGAATCCCACCGTAGCCAGTGCGGAATAAGCGATGAATTCCTTACCCAGCAGTTTCCATCCCAGCACATAGCACAACACATTCATGATGCCGCCGGTGACCGCCGGGGAGATGCCGGTCCAGTGCTCCAATAACAGAGTTGCTCCCAGTACACCACCCTCGGTAACACCGGAGATGGAGTGTACATGATATAATCCAAATGCCAGAATAAAACTTCCCAATAAGGTTATAGCACAATTTTTTAATGTGATGTTTTTCAATGCTTCTTTCCATTCGTGAATCTGTGATTTCATTTTGTTCATTTTGTAATTTCTGTTCTTTCTATAATTTTATATTCGTATCTTTATGATGTCCCGCCTTTGATGCCTACGAATTGTTCCGTGCTGCGCACTCTCACAATTCTACCCTCTATTCGCATATCGTGGGATTATCATTCTTACATTATAACCACGGATATCGGTCTATCGTCAAGTCTTATCGGAGAATCGAAAAACCCCAGGCTGTTATACCTGGGGCTTTTCGATTTTCTTATGAGGGGGGGAGATAGTGAGTTCATCAACTATCTGAAATACATATTACAGAAGAAATGTGTACAGAATGTGTATGAATTCTAATTTAATTCTAAAATGAATCTTGAGGTTTTATAAACTCTGAAAAGTCCTACTGAACACCAAAAAGTCTCAGGCATGATGCCTGAGGCTTTCCGGTTTCTTATGAGGGGGGGAGATAGTGAGTTCATCAACTATCTGAAATACATATTACAGAGAAAATGTGTCCATTTTGTGTTTAAAAAATAAAAAAATATGAATGTGATTCTGAACAGTTACAAAAATGTCAGCAATAGTTCTGCATGACAAACTGCACTTCCGTCCTACCCTTATAGGTATTTTGGCCGACCTGATATACCACAGAAAGAGGAAAACTTCCTCTTCCGGCATAAAGTGCTTCTTCACTTCCGATACCATATTTTTCATTTAAGAAAGCTCCCAGTCGTTCCAGGTCCCCGAAAAACACCAGCGTCTGCGTATTTCCTTCCGGTGTCTTCACCCGGAATCTGGCACAGGTCTTGTTGGCACCCATTTTAAATCCCGCCTGAAAGAGCAGATCCTTTTGTGCAAAAAGTGGCTTCGGATTCCCGGTTCCGAAAGGTTCTAATAACGCCAGTTCTCCTGCCAGGGCTTCGTCCGCATATCCCATGGGCATTGCCACATCAATATGTACTCTGGGAATAAAATCATCTTCTGTCAGCGTACAGTTTTTATTGAGAGCAATCCGCAGAGGTTCAATATCCTCCTCCCGCATGGACAGACCTGCTGCCAGTTTATGTCCACCGTACTTGGTAAAAAACTGTTTCACCTGCGTCATGGCATCATACATATGGTAAGCTTCGATAGAACGGCCGGATCCCTTCACACCGTCCTCTCCTTTGGTCAGGATGAATACCGGATGATGATATTTTTCCCTGACTTTCCCGGCAATGATTCCGGCAATGCTCTCATGGACCTCCGGCAGATAGATCACCATGACTTTATCCTCCGTCATGTGATGTTCCTGAATATATGTATCGGCCCGCTGGATCCCTTGTACTGTCAGGTTCTTGCGGCTTTCGTTTAAGTCTTTCAATTCTCTCGCCGCTGTCATGGCATCCGCTCTGGTAAAACTCTGCAAAAGCTCCAGCGCCCTTTTCGCAGTATCCAGTCTTCCCGTAGCATTCAGGCAGGGACCCAGCACGAACCCCAGGTGATATGCACTCAGCCGGTCCGGAGCGATTTCATTGACTTCCATCAACGCTTTCAGTCCTTCGTTATATCCTTTTTGGATCCGTTTCAGTCCTTCCTTTACCAGAATGCGGTTCTCATCCTTTAACTCCATAACATCGCATACCGTGGAAAGTGCCGCGAATTCCAGCAGTTCATCCTGAATATTTATAAGCCCCGGATTCCCGGTCTTCTCCGTGATTGCCCAGATCACCTTCAGTGCCACAACGCCGCCGCAGATGCCTTGAAATGGATAAGAACAATCACTGCGCTTGGGATCCACCACCGCCAGTGCCGGGGGCAGCTGTTCCTTCCGCTCCCCGTTTTCTTCTATATAAGGAACCTCATGATGATCCGTAACGATCACACGCATGCCCAGGGAATTTGCCAGCTCGATCTGTGGTGCCGCGGCAATTCCGTTATCACAGGTGACGATCATGCCGACACCCTCCCGCTTAGCCTCTTCGATCAGATGTTCATTCAGTCCGTATCCGTCATGGATTCTGTGGGGAATCGCCGTATCCACCTGTGCGCCAAGCATCTGAAACCCTTTGGTCAGGATATAAGACGAGCAGATACCATCCACATCGTAATCTCCGATGACCCGGATATGCAGACCTTCCTTTACCGCTTTCAGAATCTCCTCCACTGCCCTGTCCATATCCTTAAGCAGCCAGGGAGAATAGCAGTCCTCCAGTTTCCCATAGAGGAACTTCTGGATCTGGCTCTCTTCCGTCAGATCCCGGTTTCTAAGGATCCTCGCCGTCACCGGACTGATATGAAATTCCTTCGCCCATTTATCAAAATCTGCCTTCTTCGCAGCCACATACCATTTTTCCATGCAGGTTCCCGCTTTCGTAATTGTTTTTCCCTAAGCCTCATTACATTATAGCATAAAAAAGCTTGTGCATATCCTCTTTTTATGCTATATTCAATTCAATTTCTACGTGAAATTTCTTACATCCGGCGTTTCGCCATTTTTTCAAGCAACTTTTAATTACACAAAAAGCTGGGAGGAAATTCTTATGACTGCAAAAAACGATGAATACCTTATGGAAGCGACAAAGACTTTATATAATCTGAATGCGGACGATATGGTCAGACAGCGTTGTCAAGCACGAATGGACGCAGAGCTTCAGGAACAATATCTGTTGAAGAAGATTGATGCTTTGACGACTGATAATGATAAGTTGACTGCCGATAACAATAAGTTGACTGCCGATAATGCCGCCAAAGACGCTGAGATCGAAGCTCTGAAAAGGAAACTTGCAGAGTTACAGTAAACTACACAATCTCATTATAAAAGGAGCCTACGTGAGGCTCCTTTTATATGCATCAGGTAGATTCCCGGATGATCAACGTTGGGAATGTGATATGGGACTGCACATAGAGATTCGGTCTTTTTATTTTTTGCAGGATATACTTTCCGGCCTGCACCCCCATATCGTAGACGTCGATGTTGACGACAGAGAGCATGGGCTTCAGGATCTGAGAAAACGGGAAGTCGTCAAAGGTAATCACCTTCATCTCCTCCGGGATCAGGATTCCTCTGTCGTGCAGGGCATTCACACAACCGTAGGCGATATAATTATCTGCACACACTAACGCATCCGGACGTCTTCTATTCTCCAGGATCTGCATGGTCATTCGGTAACCGCTGTCACAGACGGATTCTCCTTTTTTCACATATTCTCTGGGCAATAACACATCATGCTCTTTAAGCACTGTCAGGACTCCGTCAAGACGTCTCGCTGAGATCTGATCCTCCGGTTTACCACCGATAAAAGCCACGGACTGACAGCCCCGCTCCAGCAGATGCTTCGCGGCCAGTTCTCCCGCCAGCCGGTTATCGATATCGAGCCAGCAGAAATGACTGTTAAAATTCGGATTGCCGATCACAATATGCGGGATCTCATGAGTAAAAAGCAGTTCATCCAGTGCCTGGGAGATCACCGACGCATGGATCACAAACCCGTCTGCCTGCTTGGTATCCGCTGCATTCCGGATAAATTCCGCACAGTCTCCCGCTGCTATATTCCTGACTACAAGCGTATAGTCCTTCTGTGCCAGCACTTCCTCCAGCCCACACAAGATCTCAAACATCTGTGGATTGGCAAACCCTGTTCCTTTCCCCAGCTCTGCCACAAATATAATGGTTCGTGCAGACTGCTTGGCGAAATTTTTCGCCCGCAGATTCGGATGATAATCCAGCTCCTCCATAGCTTTTCGTACTTTATCTGCCGTCTCCTGCGAGATTGAATAGGAGCCGTTCATCACTTTCGATACGGTTGCCGTAGAAGTTCCCGCCAGTTTTGCCACATCTTTAATGGTTGCTCCCATCGTTCACCCTCCTCGCGCGATTTTCTCTGAGAATATTTTAATCCCTTGTCTTGATCAGTGCAAATCCTTTTGCTGCCAGCTGTCCTTCCTTAAGACCTTCCTGCCAGAGAATCTCTCCGCCCAGCAGTTCTTCAGGAAGGGGGACGTTTTCCTCTTCCATATTCAGGAAAATACGGATACTCTCTATACTGCCATCTTCTTCCTCCAGATATCTTTCATAGCCATACACTCTGCTGCCCGGTTCCGCCAGTAATGTGCGATATTCTCCTCTTCGCAGCGTTCGTTCCCGTTTGCGCAGAGCAATTGCCTTCTGATATAGCAAAAACAAAGGACTGCTCTCATCCAGTGTATCCCAAGGCATGGGCTGCCTGTACTCTTCCTCCAGAATACCGGTCAGTCCCGCCTCATCCCCATAGAATACTGAAGGCATTCCGGGGAAAGTCATCTGAAAGATCACCGCCAGGCGGAAGCTTTCTTCATCCCGGCACAGCGAACGGAACCGGCTGACATCATGACTGTCCAAAAGGTTTAACTGTGCATAGACTGTCTGCTTACGATAGCGCATACGCATATCCGTTATGCGGCTGTCAAACTCCATGGCATCTGCCGTCTGCTCCCCAAAAAATCTCCGGCAGTGCTTACGGAAATCATAATTCATCGTAGAATCAAACATGGTTCCGTCCAGCCAGTGCGCCGCACTCTCCCATACTTCTCCGATGAGAATGGCGTCGGGATCCACACTTTTTACGATCTCTCTGAATTTTCTCCAGAAGCCATCATTGATCTCACTTGCCACATCCAGCCGCCACCCGTCGATATGGAATTTTTCCACCCAGTAGCGCCCCACTTTGCAGAAATATTCTGCTGTCTCCGGATTTGCCAGATTTAACTTCGGCATCATCCGTTCATAGCCAAAGCACTCATATCCCGGATATTCCTCCGGATCCTCCGGTCGCATCACCGGATAGGTAAGTCCATAGAACCAGTCTCTGTAAGCTGACTGTTCTCCTTTTTTCACCACATCATCAAAGGCGAAAAAATACCAGCCGCAATGATTGAACACACCGTCAATGATTACTTTCAGTCCGTTCGCATGAAATACATCGATCAGCCGGTGAAAATCATCATCGGTTCCGAAACAGGGATCAATGTGAAAATAATCTAACAGATCGTACTTATGATATTCTCCGGCGACAAAGATCGGATTGATATAAATAGCGTTCACGCCGAGGTTTTTCAGGTACTCCACGTTCTCGCAGATCCCACGGATCGTACCGCCGAGCTTCCCCCTCGTCGGTACACCGCCCCATTCCTTCTCCTCTCCTCTGCCGCAAAGATACCGGTACTCAGTGGCAAAGCTGTCGGGAAAAATATTATAAATGATCGTATCCTGTGCCCATTCGGGAGGTGTAACAATATCTGCGCGGTGATTGAACGGCAGCTGATAATATTCCGAGCGGTCATCCACGGTATGATCCGTGAATCGTTCTCCGTAGTACAACACCTCTTCCCTGCCATCGGACAATGTGAAATAATAGCAAAGTCTTTTATAGGGATGCTCCAGCGTAATCTCCCAGTAATCGAATTCTTCCGTCTGCGCCACCACTGCCATCTTCTGTTCTGTAAAAAGCACCGGTGTAAGTCGGCATGCCCTGTCTCCGTAATGGAGCCTGCATTCTGTCAGATTCCCTCTGCCTGCCCGCAGACGGATCACAATATGCTCTTCATCTGTCCCATAGGCATACTGGGACATGGGTATATGTAATACTGCACTTCGATTCATACTTCCTCTTTCTGCGGTCTATCCCTTCACTCCACCTGAGGTCAGACCCTCTGTCATGTTCTTTTGCAATGCGAAAAATACGATCAGGATCGGCAAAGACACGATCAGGGATGCTGCCGAGAAAATCGGCCAGCTTCCACTCATCTCCGTCGCCTGCAGCGAATATAATCCTGCTGCCAGCGTATAAGTATCGGATCCTGTCATGAAATTAATGGCAAAAATATACTCGTTCCATACATAGACAAGAACCATCATAGCCGTTACCGCAATAGTAGGCTTAGCAAGCGGCAGTACGATCTTTGTCACCTGTTCTAACTGTGTGGCTCCGTCGATCATGGCTGCCTCCTCGATCTCCACCGGAATCGTGTCAAAATACCCCTTCATATTCCATAGTGCAAACACTGCCATCGTACCGGTATACACGATGATCAGACCCGTTCTGGTATTGATCAGCCCCATAGGACTAAGCAGCTTATACAGCGCCGTCATGGACAAAAGGGACGGAAATGCATAAAGTAAAATCAACAGCTTCAAAATCGCCTTTCTGCCGGGAAATCGTTTCCGGGAAAAAGCATACGCTGCAGGGATTCCGGTCCCCAGCGAGATCACCAGTGTGGTCACCGCAAGGATCAGACTGTTCTTCAGCCACAAAAGCACCGGTTTCTCGGTAAAAACCGCCTTATAGTTCTGCAGCGTCATATGCTTTGGCAAAAAGGAAAAGTCAGATCCTAACAGGCTGTTCTCTGCATTCAGCGACACGGAAAACGCATATAATACCGGCACCAGCACGAAAAAGCATACCAGGACGAAAAACACATTTACCGCTATAAGTACCAGCACATGTTTCGTCTTTTTACTCATCTGCTCTCCTCCTTTCTGCCGTTTGTCACCAGAGAAAATACTAACAGCATTCCGAAGATCAGAATGGAGATAGCGGAACTGTATCCGTAATTGTTCGTAATGAATGCCTTCTCATAGGCATAGGTTAAAATGGTATGAATATTCGCACCGGTCTTGGATCCCACCTGCTGGGTCAGCAGATAGATGACATCGAACTGTTTAAAAGTCGTAAATGTCGTGATCATAACCGACGGTGCTATAATGGGGCGGATCATCGGAACCGTAATATATCTCGTCCGTTCCAGCCAGGTGGCACCGTCTAACAGCGCACTTTCGTAAAAGCTCCGATCCACGCTCTGCAGTGCCCCGTCAATGATGGTGATCATGAAGGGTAACGCCAGCCAGAGGTTCACTGTCGTACAGCTGATGAATGCGATCACATCACTACCAAGCCATCTCACCGGTTCCATTCCCAGTCTGATCATCCATTGATTCAACAGACCGAACTGGGAATTGAACATTCCTGTCTTCCACAGCAGGATGGATACATATCCCGGCATGGCCCAGGGAAAGATCAGCAGGGTACGATAGACATTCCGCAGTCGCAATCCCTTGACATTGAGAAGTGTTGCCATAATAAAAGCGATCACCAGCTGCAGCACCATATTTACCACGGTCCACAATATCGTCACAAAAAGTGCCGTCAGGAAGCCATTGTCAAATACCAGCAAGGCATCCTTATAATTCTCCAGTCCGATGAACTCATAATTATTCCAGTGATAAATATTCATGTTGGTCATGGAGATATATCCGGTATAGAGGATCGGGAAGATTACGATCAACAGGATCAATACTAAGGATGGCAGTGACCAGCTGTAAGCAAACAGTGTCTCTCTTCTTTTTTTATTCTGTTGTCTGTTCCCATGAGCATTTTTCATTCTTGCCATATTTGTTCGTTCCACTTCCTTTTGCCTGATTACGCAGCGTCACTTATTTCATGGATTCGATCAGCTGCAATGCTTCCTTCTGTGCTTTCTCCGCACTTTCCGCCACATCATTTCCCGCCATGTTGACATCCGTCAGCAGTCCGCTGGCTACGGTCCACATCACATCCATCTCCGGCAGATTCGGCATGGGAACCGCATTTTCCGCAGTCTCCTTCATAGCCATGACCACTTCATCACCACTTACTTCTTCATAACTGTAACAGTTCTCTCTGGCAGGAGCACAGCCGCTGGCCTGTGCCAGTGCAATACCTACCTCGTCCTTCATAAGTACCCTCAGTACCTGCTCCACCGCATCCTTTTTATTCTCTGCTGCATTTTTCAGCACCTGGACCCCCTGGACTCCCATATAGGGGGCGATCGGCTTTCCGGTCTCATCGATCACAGGCATAGAGGCGATTCCCACGTCCATTCCATTTTCTCTTACTGTCGGGATCAGCCAGGGACCGGCTATGGTTGCATGTGCCATTCCTTCTTTGAACAAGGTATTCACTGTGGCATACTCGGTTTCCCCCGGCATGAGATCCACGAACTTTTTATGATAGGCCAGCGCTTCCTCTGTCTCCGGCAGATTTAATCCCGGCTCTCCGGCGTCATTCAGGATATAGCCTCCGAATCCATTGATCCAGCCTGCCGCATAATAAGGGGTACTATGCTGTTCCACAAATCCATAATGCCCTCCACGGGTATTCTCCTGCATATAAGCATACAATTCCTCTGTGGTAGCCGGCACTTCCTCATCCTTCATGTAGAGACGGTTATACATAAAAAGTAATGTCTCATAATAGATAGGAAGCTGATAGACCGTTCCCTTATAGGTCGCCGCTTCGATCGTGTTATCCATATAGGCATCCAGTTCCTCTGCCGGAATGATATCCGTGATAGGTGACAGTATGCCCATTTCTGCATAGACACCTATCTTATCATGGGCAAAAAGGTACATATCCGGAGCTGCCTTGGGATCATTTCCCACCATTTTAAGAGCTTCTGTCAGATCACTCTTTTTCTCCAGTACTACATGGATCTGCGGTTCTAATTGGGCAAATTTCTCTTCCAGGACCTGCGTTACCGCATCCTCCTTGTCGTGCCAGATGGTGATTGTAACTTCTCCGTCCGTCTGCTCATCCTGGGCTGTCTGCTCCACCGTCTGACTGCCACAGCCGGTCAGGCTGCCAATCGTCAGTCCTGCTGTCACGATCCATGCCCATGCTCTGTTCCGGATTCTTTTCTGATTTCTATTCTTCATATCCTGCACTCCTTTGATATGTACTCTCCTGCCGCTTGTTTTTATATCTTATTTCTGTGACTTTTTCTTTGAGACTGCCACTGCTGCGCCGCCTGCTGCCACTACCAGCACGCCGATCACGATGGGTACGACCGGTGTGGATTTCTCTGTATTCTCCGACGCTTCGTTTGTTGCTTCCACAGCTTCCACAGCCTCTTGTGTTGCCACAGTTTCGGTTGTCTCTTCCAGCGCGATTTCTTCATAAGATACGGTGTAATCCTCCGGACCGTTTATCGTAAGCCAGATATCCTTACCGGTCTCTACGGAAATATCCGTCGTCTGTACACTTCCCTCATTCCCATTGACGATTATGGAATTCACCCAGCCGGGAACCTCCTTTACCAGCCAGCCGCCTTCGCCTTCCTCTAATGCCTCTCCGGGCCACGCTGCAAATGCGTTAGTGCCGTCCGGTGCCGACCATGCCCACAGACAGGGACCGTTCCAGTCTGCGGGAGCAGATACATGGATCGTCACATTGGGAGTTTCTGCCTGATCCGGGTTCTTATAGCTGAAATCGTAGCTGCCGTCGGCTGCTACCGTTACCCATAGTTCTGCGGGATCAATGGAGATATCCTCGGTCTGTACGCTTCCTTCGTTCGCATTCACAATGATGGAGTTTACCCATACCGGAACCTTGATGCTGTACCAGCCATCTTCACCTGCTTTCATCTCTTCTCCGGGCCATGCTGCAAAAGCATTGGTGCCATCCGGTGCCGACCACGCCCACAGGCAAGGGGCTTCCCAAGAATCATCTACTTTTGCATGTACCACAAATTTCTCTACGTAAGCCGGTGCCTCTCCGGTAGTCTTGCTCTCATAAGAGATCTCTACGGTGTCCGCTGCACTCACCGTGATCCATGCTGCATTGGTATCCAGGATCTGCTCCTCGGTCTGCACACTGCCCTCATTGGCATTGACGATCACATGATTCGCCCATGCAGGAAGCCAGATATAATACCAGCCGTCATTAGCTGCATCTGCTTCCATCTCCTCGCCGGGCCATGCTGTAAACGCATTATTGCCGTCGCTGTCCCACGCCCACACACAAGGATTTTCCCAGTCCTCCGGTACCTGCACATAAAGCGCATTTCTCTCTTCTGTATTCTGTGTTGTTTCTGCATTTGCCGTCATCGGCAGAATCCCGATCACCAGCAGAAGCATCATCAGAAATGATCCACAACGTCTCATCAGCTTACTCATAATATCCTCTCTTTCCGATTCTACTTGTCTGTGTTATATTTTTGTAACCTTCTGTCGTTTCAACCGTTTTAAAAAGTGCACTTTCCCTTGGGTTATTTTGATTATAACGTTGCTGTTTCCGGATGGTCAATTTGATTTTGGGTAATCGTTTTCCCTCTGATTTATTTATTTGTCACAGTTTCATTCTTCTATTTTTGGTTGTTATTTACAAATGTTTTTTAGGTTTCCTGCGTTTTCCTAATTTTTTGTGAAAGTTTCACGAAAATGTTTCCTATGGAGTACCCATTAGAAATATGCACCGCAAGGCGCACACAAAAAGAGATGGAAGCCTTTCGCTTCCATCTCCATTGAAAATACTTTTATGCTATTTTTATTACTTTTTACTTATTCCTACTTATTTTGCCTTCGGTGCGAACTTTTTTCTCAGTACATACCACAGGGCACCTGCAATACATACAGAGGAATAAGCACCACAGATGATACCTACCATCAGAGGCAGAGCGAAGTCACGGATGCTGGTCACACCCCAGATGTACAACGCGCCTACCATTACCAGAGTGGTCAGGGAGGTGAATAAGCTTCGGGACAGTGTCTGGGTGATGCTGTGGTTTACAACATCCTGCAGATCATCCTTCTTAGTCATAACTGCCATATTCTCACGTACACGATCGAAGATTACGATGGTGGCGTTGATAGAGTAACCTACGATGGTCAGCAGACATGCGATAAAGGTATTGCTGACGGATACTCTTGCCAGTGCGTAGAAGGTGATGACTACCAGCACGTCATGGAGCAGGCAGGCAATACTGCTGACACCGAAACGGATATCGCTGAAACGGAAGCGGATATAGATCAGCATGCAGATAATTGCTACTGCTACCGCCAGGATCGTATCAGACTTCATCTCGTTACTGATGGTGGAGCTGATGGTCTCGGAGGTGATCAGGGTCTCATCCACACCAAAATTATCCACGAACATCTGATTCAGTGCCTGTCTCTGATCCACATCCAGAGAACCGGTCTTGAAGATAACTTCATTGGAGCCCTGTACAGTCTGGATCTGAACTGCACTGCCGGTGGTGCTCTCGATCAGAGGTACCATCTCGCTGTTGATCTCTTCCAGCGTATAGCTCTTATCAAAAGTGACAGTAGTTGCGGTACCACCCTTGAACTCCAGGCTGTAATTCAGTGCATCTCCGGTGTTCATCTTGTAGACACCCATGGTAATAAATCCTGCAAGGATCACTGCCAGAGACAGTCCGAAGAAGATGCCCTTCTTACCTAAGAAGTTCACGGTCTTGTGTTCCTTACCTACACCATACCACTTGGGATCCTTTAATCCCAGTGCATAGAAAGCTTTCATAATGTACTTGGTCACTACCAGTGCAGTGAACATGGATAATACGATACCAAGTGCCAGCGTCTGTGCAAAGCCCTTTACGGTACCAGGTCCTAACAGCCACAGCACTGCTGCTGCGATCAGGGTAGTCACATTACCGTCGATGATAGCGGACAGTGCCTTGTCATAACCGATCTGCATGGCACTCTTAACAGTCTTGCCGGTTGCCAGTTCCTCACGGATACGGGCAAATACGATAACGTTGGCATCCACTGCCATACCGATGGACAGGATGATACCTGCGATACCGGACAGGGTCAGGGTCATGTCAAAACCATTCAGCAAAAGTACTACCAATGCCACATAAATGCCCAGTGCAATAACAGAAGCAAATCCGGGCAGGAAATAAACTGCGATCATGAAAACAGCCACTACGATAAATCCGATCACAGCTGCTTTTAAGCTGGTGGAGATTGCTTCCACACCCAGCTGTGCGCCAACTACCTTGGAATGCAGCTCTTCCAGCTCCAGCTTCAGTCCACCGATACGGATGGTGGAAGCCAGGCTCTCTGCCTCTTCATAGGAGCTCATCGGAGAGATCTGTGCATTACCATCAGAGAATACACCCTTTACAGAAGGAACACTTACAAAGGTTCCATCATAATAGATACCCAGGGTCTCGCCCTTCTCGTAAGCATTTCTGGTAGCCTCTTCAAACTTCTTAGTACCTTCCTCTGTCATTACCAGGTCTACCGCATAGGTGGAATTGCCCATCGTCTGATCCTTGATAGAGCCTGCGGTAGCATTCTTGACATCCGTACCCTCCAGCATGATGGATCCATCTGCCTTCAGTTCATCGATGGTCTTGTTCAAAGCGTACGCATAGCTTACATTGCCCTGTGCATCGGTCACTGCCTGCATAGAGTAATTCGCATTGCCGTCCTTGTCTGTCTCTGCAATGAAATACAGGGAACCGGGACGTCCCAGCTCTTCCAGGATCTTGTTGGCATCTGTTACACCGGGGATCTCGATATTGATACGATCGGTACCCTCCTGGTATACAATAGCCTCTTTACTGTAGTTCTCAACACGCTTCTGCAGCTTGGCAATAGTATCTGCCATATCCGTTGCATCCGGCTCTTCATCGCCTACCACCTGATAAGTGATGCTGACACCACCGGCCAGATCCAGTCCCAGACTGATGTCTGAAGCACTGGCAGTTCCTTCCGCATCTACGCCATTAAGATCCACATAGCCGACACCCAGCAGGACCAGAAGTGCGCAGAGCAGAATGATGATTGCTTTACTTTTTTTCATCTTTCCTTTGTCCTTTCTATTCTTCTGAAGCTTCCGCCGCTTCCGCAGCCTTCAGCATGATAGCACATTCGATACGTTTTCTCTGTAGCTCACAGCCGATGTCATACGCATCATTGATATTGCCATGGAAATTATAGGAGTTCGCCGCACATCCTCCGCTACAATAGAACTTGGCAAAACACTTCTTACACTTGTCCTTTGCATAGACATTGCAGCATTTGAACTCATCGCGGATATCATCTCTGACCACACCGGTATCCACATTGCCCATGAGGAACTTTTCGTTACCCACGAACTGATGGCAGGGATACAGGTCTCCCCAGGGAGTAACCGCCAGATATTCGGTACCGGATCCGCAGCCGGAGAGTCTCTTGGCTACGCAGGGACCGCCCTGCAGATCGATCATAAAGTGGAAGAAATTGAAAGCCTTGCCCTCTTTCTTACGCTTGATCATTTCTACTGCCAGTTTATCGTATTCTTCCTTTAAAATTGGAAGATCCTCTTCTCTGATGGCATAATCATCCGTAGGCTGTGCCACAACGGGCTCCACGGAGATCTGCTTGAATCCCAGATCTGCCAGATGCAGAACATCCTTGGAGAAATCCAGATTATTGTGGGTGAACGTACCACGCACATAATAGTTCATCTGGTCTCTGCTCTCCGCTACCTTTTGGAACTTAGGAACAATGATATCATAGCTGCCCTGTCCACCGCGGAAAGGACGCATCTTGTCATTGATCTCCTTACGTCCATCGATACTCAGTACGATATTACCCATTTCCTTATTCACGAACTCCAGGATCTCATCATTTAATAAGATACCATTGGTAGTCAGGGTAAAACGGAACTTTTTATTGTTGGGTTTCTCTAAGCTTCTGCCGTATTCTACCAGCTGCTTTACCACATCCCAGTTCATCAGGGGTTCGCCGCCAAAGAAATCCACTTCCAGGTTCACACGGTTGCCGGAATTGGCTACCAGGAAATCCAGTGCCTTCTTGCCGACCTCAAAGCTCATCAGCGCTCTTCTGCCGTGGTACTCACCCTCTTCCGCAAAACAATACCTGCAGGCAAGGTTACAGTCATGAGCAATGTGCAGGCACAGTGCCTTGACTACGGTCTGGCGCTTCTTGAAATCAAAAATGTAATTCTCGTAAATATCGGGAGCAAACAGTTGTCCTGCCTTCTCCAGCTCCAGGACTTCGTCCACCGCTTCGGTAATCTCTTCCTGGGGATAGGGGATATTCGCAAGATTCAGTACAGCGGCCTTGATGGTGTCCGCATCCTTGATACCTTCTGTCACCAGAGGCTCTACCAGCGGAATCATATCATACACAATATCATCTACCACATGGACAGAACCACTGTTCACATCCATAACGATATTATAGCCGTTGCTCTTATACTGGTGTATCACAGTTCTATTCCTCTTCTTTCTACTTCTTATTGCTTAAGATACATTAACATTAACTATTCGAATAGTTAACAGAGAATAAGCAGCGACCTGAATCGCTGCTTACGTTAGTCTCTTCTCATTTTCTTAGATTATTTAATCTTTTCACAACTCTGGTTTCCTACTGTGCAGGAAGTCTTACATGCAGACTGGCAGGAAGTCTGGCACTCACCGCAGCCGCCCTTTTTCATGGATTCCTTTAAATCTCTGGTTGTTAAAGTCTTAATATGCTTCATTAAAAATAGCCTCCTTATGATTTCAAAGCGCCTATCGACGCCGGCGTGTATATAAATATGCAGACACGCGACTCATTTTTGCTCATTATATCATGTATTTGGCATTTGTAAAAGCTTTTTTTCTCAAAAAGCGTTAAAAAAAGCGGTAAAAGTCATTGTTACCTGCTTTTCACCCTAACATTCCACCCAGCGTCCCCCCTGCCACACATAATACCATGGTAGTCCAGAAGGAATTGCCTAATGCAGTCTCCGGTGTTCTGATCAGCACCGACACCACCGCCAGGATCACAAAATATGCCGCTCCCACGAAAGCTCCCCATAGGAATTTCTGCTTTTCCATTCTCTTTCCTGCAAGGAAGCCCGCCGTAAAAGTAGTGGCTACATAGATGGCGGAGATGGCTATCGTCACTATACCTTCCGTCAGATGCAGTTTATACAATAAAAGTGCCAACAGACATAGAAGCAGTAATGTCAGCACATAAGATACGAGCAGACATTTCGCCAGTGCCAGTACCGGAATACCCTTTTTTCCTTCTCCTCTTTTTTCCATGTCATCCCTCCTTTTACTTATGTAAAATGTATATTCAAAGCCTTCGGAAAACTTGACAACTATTCCTGTCCTATTGTATATTGTTGCTTAATAACACATAAATAAGGCATAAGCCTGCTATTTTATTTTAAGAAGGAGTGAACTTTTTTGGATACCTCTGGTGTCATACAACTGATTTCTATTATTGTTCTTATTTTTCTGTCCGGCTTTTTCTCTTCCGCCGAGACTGCACTGTCCACGGTGAACCGTGTGCGAATGCGTTCTTTGGAGGAGGAAGGCAACAAGCGTGCTGCACGCGTCAATAAAATTCTGGATAATTACAGTAAAATGATCAGTACCATTCTGATCGGTAATAACATTGTAAATCTGACTGCATCTTCCCTGGCAACAACTTTAGCCATGCGCATTAATCTGGCTGTAGGTATCGCAACCGGTATTTTAACTATTGTCGTATTACTCTGCGGCGAGATCGTACCGAAGACCTGGGCGGTTCTGTGTTCTGAAAAGCTGGCACTGACCTACTGTAATATCATATACCTGCTGATGCAGGTACTCACACCGGTTATTATCGTGGTAGACCTGCTCTCCCATGGCATTATGAAGCTGTTACATATTGATCCGAATAAAAAAGCCAGCGCCATGACCGAAAGCGAACTCAAAACCTACGTGGATGTCAGCCATGAAGACGGTGTCATTGAATCCGAGGAAAGAAAACTGATCTACAACGTATTTGATTTTTCCGATGCTCATGCCAAGGATATCATGATCCCCAGGATCAATATGGTAACGGTAAGTCTTGATGCTACCTATGATGATGTACTTGCAGTGTTCCGTGATTCCATGTACACACGTCTTCCGGTCTATGAGGACGATAAAGACAATATTATCGGTCTCATCAATATCAAGGACTTTATCCTGACAGAAGACCAAAGTGCTTTCCATGTGGGAAATATCTTAAGAGACGCTTATTATACTTACGAATATAAAAAGATTGCCGATCTGATGTACGAGATGCGGGAAAAGACCACGAATGTCTCTTTCGTATTAAATGAGTACGGTGCTACCGTAGGTATGATCACTTTAGAGGACTTACTGGAAGAGATCGTCGGTGAGATTCGTGACGAATATGATGAGGATGAAGAAGAACTGATACAGAAGATGTCCGATGACACTTATCTGGTAGAAGGCAGCCTGAAATTAGATGATATCAATGATGCTCTGGGGACAGACCTGACCAGTGAAGACTACGATTCTATCGGCGGTCTGATCATCGATTGTCTGGATCGTCTGCCGGAGGATGGTGAGGAAGTCACCCTGGAGAACGGTATTCACCTGAAAGTACAGGGCATCGATCAGAACCGTATCGTCAAAGTGCTGATTACGATTCCGAAGCCCACCGAAGAACACGTTGCCGGCAGTTCCGAGATTTCGGAAGATCACGAATAGCACAAGGACCAACAAAGCTTTCTTCTTTGTTGGTCCTTAAGTAATGAAAGGGAAAATAATGTCACAGGATAAAAATACAGAAAACAAGAAAACAAAAATGACTTCCAAACAGATCTTTGCGATCGCAGGAATCGTTGTGCTGGTGCTGTTGTATGTCGTAACCCTGTTCGCAGCGATCTTCGACAGTTCCGCCAGTCATGCACTGTTCGCCACCTGCCTGTTAGCCACGGTAGCCATTCCTCTTCTCATTTGGATCTACACCTGGATGTTCGGGAAACTGACGAACCGCTCCACCTTCGCAGATTTCCATCCGGAAGAGAAGAAGGATGATAAATAAATTGAAAGTTACGCGAGCAATGAGCCGCGCATAGGCAAAATAAGAACCGTGATTGGGAGCTTGCTCACAAATCACGGTTTTTACTTTTGCCGTGATGCGGCGAACGCCGCGATATGAAATAAGATTGGCAGCGCCTTTTGCTGACAATCTTATGAATAGCGTGGCTCATTGCGGAGAACTGCCAATAAATGTGGAGCGCCTTTTGCGACACATTTATGAATTGGGGGCATGGCTCGTAACGTAGGGTTGCCGTAAACCCCACGAACGCCCACGGCG